>DOBD01000087.1:194-4336 GCA_003506275.1 Bacteroidales bacterium
TGGTGTTAAGAAAACCTAAATATGTCCATAAGGATGAAATTAAACCGTATGCTGAACGTTAAGCATTAAACGACCGAACCTTGATGCCATCCAACCCTTCATTGACCCGCATCCGCTATGTCTTTTTGATGCCGATCGCTGCTCTTTTGCTGCTTGCCTGCAACCAATCCAACCAAACCAACGATTTGTTGGTCAGTGCGGCTCCTTCTGATTTTGAAGACGTGCTCATGATTGATGGCGTGGCTGAATCAGTCCGTTCCGCTGTCGTTGCTTGCCCGGAAGAACTTGAGGCTGAAATCGTTTACCTGGTAGATGATGGTGCGTGGGTCGATTCCGGTCAGGTGGTCTGCCGGCTGGAAAGTAAAGAGCTGAATAGCATGTACGACAACCTGATGGTGAGTTTGGAAAGTTATGAGGCAGCCCTGGTAAAAAGTAAGGCCAACCTGGAGATGCAATATGCCTTGCTGGAAGCTCAGGTCAAGAGTCTGGACGCTCAGACGGCCATCGCCAACCTCGATTCCCTGCAGTTGGCCTATGTTTCTCCCAAAGAACGCAGGCTCAAGGAACTGGATATGGAGCGGGCTGCCATTGAGCGCGCCAAGCTCACCAATAAGCTGAAAGCGCTGGAGACCATCAATCGTTCTCAATTACGTAAGCAGGAACTACAAATCGTGCGTTGGACCAACCGTGTGCAGACTGCCAAGGATTTGCTGGACAAGCTCACGCTGAAAGCTGATCAGGCCGGGATGGCCATCTGGTCTGATTCATGGTTGACGGGTGAGAAAATCAAGATCGGTGAAGTAGCCTATTCTGGCATGCCTTTGATCATGATTCCCGACCTTAAGAACATGAAAGTGAAAATAGAGGCCACGGAAACCCAGTTCAAGCAGTTAAACATGAACGACTCCATCGAATTTACCTTCGACGCCATGCCTGGCAAGAAAGCGTGGGGGCACATCACCTCCATGACCCCCATAGGCAGGCCGATTTCACGGTCGTCCAAGGTTAAGGTGTTCGATCTGGAAGCCTCGATTGATAGCGCCATGACCCTGCCAGAGCCAGGTTTGAGCGTTAATTGCCGCATTTTTCTCAAACGTGTGCCCAACGTCATCGTATTGCCTCAGTTGGCGTTGTTTGATGTAGACAGTCTGAAAGTAGTCTATGTCAAGAAAGGGAAGCACTATGAGCCACGTCAGGTCATTACCGGCGCCTCTTCGTCCAAACTGGCCGTTATCCTAGCTGGACTGACCGGTAAAGAAGACGTCTCATTAATCAAACCGGCCTCCAACAAGGTGAAACAACTCGTTCGTCTGCCCGACTCCCTGGTTAAAAAATACGGTGCCCCCGTGCCTTCCACTAAAATGCCTATGCCTATGAGCAGCGGAATGCAGGGCGGAAAGCAGGGTGGAATGCAGGACGGTACGCCCTTGTACCAGGGGGACGTTGTGATTATCATGGAATCCGGATACCCTGATTGATAGAACCATACAAGTTACCCAATAAGTTATGAAGCGACCTTCAACCCTTTTGCTCATCAAACACTGGTTACTACCCGTGTTGGCCCTGTTGCTGATCACAGCTTGCTCCAAAAAGGAGACGCAGGAAGTGTCCATTGGTAAAGTAGCCCAAGGCACCCTGTACCTGGATGTGTATGAAAGCGGTGACGTGGAAGCCATTCAATCCATTAACATTTCATCCCCCGATATTTCCTATCGCTACGGAACGCTCAAGATTACTCAGCTTGTCAAAGACGGTAGTGAGGTAAAAAAAGGCGATACCGTTTTGGTGTTCGATCCGGCTGAAGTGAGAAAGGCCATCGTGGAAGCCGAAGCCAGGGTGGAAATGGAGTTGGCTGAGATGGTGAAGCTCAAGGCTCAGCATCAGTCTGACCTGGAATCGCTCAAGGCCGATTATGAAGTATCAAAGATCTCACAGGAAATCTCCCGCATCCAACTGGAATCAGCTGGTTATGAAGCCGATATTCGCAAGAAGGAGATTGAACTCAACCTGGAAAAAGCCGACATCGCCCTGGCTAGGGCCAAGGAGCAAATCGACAACACCATTCGCATCCAAAACGAAGAAATAAAACAAAAGAACCTGGCGATTGAACAAGACAGAGAGCGTTTGAGGGAAGCCTATCAGACCCTGGATCTGTTGATGTTGAAAGCGCCGTCGCCCGGTATTGCCATCATTGCCAGAAATGGTAACAGCGGGAATAAATTTCAGGTAGGTGATCAGACCTGGTCGGGCTTCCCCTTGATTCAACTGCCTGATCTTTCCGGCCTCAAAGCCACTGTTCAAATCAATGAAGTCGATATTGCCAAAATCACCAAAGGCCTGAAGGTGGAAATCAAACCCGATGCCTTTTCTGATAGCATCTATACCGGAGAAGTCATCTCGGTGGCCAACCTGGCCATCAACAAACAAGGTAGCAATAAGATCAAGGTGTTTCCGGTGGAAATCCTGATCAAGGGCGCCGGAAAGCACTTGCTGCCAGGTATGACAGTCAGTTGCCGTATTTTGGTGGATAAACTGGAGAATGTGCTGTACGTGCCGTTGGACGCTATCCAATCGGATGGTGTGGATGAATACGTCTTTAAAAAGTCAGGCAACGGTTATAATAAAGTCGTCGTGGAAACCGGATCGAGCAACACCGACTACGTGGTCATCACCAAGGGACTGGAGTTGGGTGACCAGGTGGCCTTGACCGATCCCTTTATGCAACAATCCAAGAAAGACAAAAAGAACGCCAAAGCCGCCAAGTCATGAAACAGCTCGCCTACATACTCCTGGCCGGCTTTCTGCTGACGGCCTGTCAGGAAAAACCGATACCGACTTACCCCATTGAAAAGGGCACGTTCACGCAAAGTTTTGTGGAAACCGGGGAATTGGCGGCCATCAATACGTGGTCGTACATGATGCCACGTTTTGGCCGTTACTGGTACGAAATGAAGATCATCGGCCTGTTGGAACACGGTGCTGAAGTCAAAGCCGGGGATTCCATCATTCAACTTGATCCGTCACAGGTCAACAAAATGATCCTCGACTTGAAACAAAACCTGGAAAAAGAAGAAGCCAACCTGGAAAAAATGCTGGTCAACCAAAAGAACAGCCTACAGGAAATGGAAACCACGCTCAAGAACGAAGAAGCCAGCTTTGCGTTACGCAAACTCAGCATGGAATCCTCTCGGTTTGAGTCGGAGCGGATTCGCACAATCAGGGACCTCGAGTTCAAACAAGCGCAAATACAATACAACAATACCCTACAGCGCATACGCACCAACAGGATCATGGCGGAAAATGACCTTAAGATTCAACAGATTCGGGTGCGTCAAATCAAGGATGATATCAACGATGCCATCGCTGTTATTCCGCAGTTGACCATCCGTACTCCCATCCCAGGCATTTTTCAAATAGCGTGGAACCGCCGAAATCGGACCCTGATCAAGGTAGGCGATGAGGTCTATCGAGGGAATAACGTGGGTAATGTGCCCGATTTGACCTGGATGAAGGTCGAAACGTATGTTGACGAAACCGATATTTTCAAAATCAAGGAAGGACAACGGGTCAATGTACGGTTGGATGCCATCCCCAATCTGGTCTTTCCCGCCGAAATCAGCCAGATAGGCAGACTCTGCCATCCCAAGGATAACAACAACAAACAAAAGGTGTTTGACGTGGAATTACGCGTCCTGGTTTCCGATGCCAGGTTGAAGCCCGGCATGACCGTGAGCAACGAATTCCTGTGCGAGGCCTTGCACGATGTGCTGTTCGTTCCGTTGAACTGTGTGGAAAACACGGCTTCGGGCAGCTATATCTACATAAAGAAGGGATTGACCTACGAACGTACTGAGGTGGAGGCCGGTCCTATGAACAATACGCATATCGTCATTAAGGGTGATCTGGAACCAGGCCAACTGGTGGCCCCGGTCAATCAGGTAGAAAAGTCTGATAAACAGTCAAAAGAAACCGCATAATATGGAGTTTCAAGAAAACATACGCGTGGCCATTGCCGGCCTTGTGGAACATAAGTTCCGCTCGTTCCTCACCATGCTGGGCATCATTTTCGGTGTTGCTTCTGTCATCGCCATGCTTTCCATCGGGGAAGGGGCCAAACGGGAAGCCATTGCCAAGTACCAGGA
>DOBD01000087.1:4398-4664 GCA_003506275.1 Bacteroidales bacterium
CAGGCTGAATTCAGCACGGAAGTCAAGTACGCCGACAAGTCTTCCCGTTCAACCGTGATAGGCATTACCCCCGATTACGCCGAATTGTTGAATTACGAAACCGACAAGGGTAGCTTCATCAGCGACGATCACTACAGCCGTAACCTGAAGGTTTGCGTGTTGGGAGCCGGTGTCTCCAAAGCCCTTTTCAAACAAGCCAATCCGGTAGGCAAGATGGTTAAGGTAGACGATCAGTGGTTTGAAGTTGTGGGCGTGCTCAAGTCCAA
>DOBD01000087.1:4712-5826 GCA_003506275.1 Bacteroidales bacterium
GAACCGGTTTGCTTCCTCCAACGCCTTGGCCAGCCAGATTCAACAAATCACCATCCAGGTAGACAATTCTGACCGCCTGCTCGAATCGTCTGAATTAGTCAAAGGTATACTGAACCGTCACCACTTCAACAACGAAGACTATTCCATCGTCATACCGTTGGAATTGCTCAAGCAGGAAGAAAAAGAACGCCGTATCTACAACATCCTCCTGGGAGCCATTGCGGCCATTTCCCTGATTGTGGGCGGCATCGGCATCATGAACATCATGCTGGCTACTGTTATGGAACGTACCCGTGAAATTGGGATCCGCAGAGCCATCGGAGCCAGAAAGGCCGATATCATGAGCCAGTTTGTTTCCGAAGCCGTTGCCATCAGTATTACCGGTGGCCTGATCGGGGTTGTGTTGGGCGTCAGTCTCTCCGTGCTCATCACAGCCTTTACAGACGTGAGCACCTTTATACGTGGCTATTCCATTTTTATTGCGTTCGGATTTTCCGTCATTGTGGGTATCAGTTTTGGCTACCTGCCTGCCAAGAACGCGGCCAACCTGAAACCCATCGATTCCATCCGCTACGAATAATACCCTCACCATCATGTTGATTGAAATAAAAAACCTGTCAAAACTATACAGCATGGAAGGCGTCGAGGTCCAGGCGCTGAAAGGCATCAACCTCCAGATTGCCAGGAACGAATACGTGGCCATCATGGGGCCTTCCGGGTCGGGAAAATCCACCCTGATGAACATCCTGGGATGCCTGGACACGCCCACCGAGGGCCACTACCTGTTCAACGATGTGGATGTGAGCAGCCTCGATGACGATGCACTGTCCTCCATGCGTAACAAGGAAATCGGTTTTGTTTTCCAGAACTTCAACCTGTTGCCCCGCATGAACGCCCTGCTCAATGTCGAACTCCCCCTGGTCTACGCCGGAGTGCCCAAGGCCACCCGTCGGGAGTTGGCCCTCAAGGCCCTGGGACGCGTTGGTCTGGCCGACAGAGTGGGGCACAAACCCAGCGAATTGAGTGGCGGACAACGCCAGCGTGTTGCTATTGCCAGAGCGCTGGTCACGAATCCCGGCATCCTGTTGGCCGACGAACCCACCGGAGCCCTTGA
>DOBD01000209.1 GCA_003506275.1 Bacteroidales bacterium
CATCCAGATGGACAATGAAGGAGAGGATGTTTTCCTCCCCGTATCTGCCACACAGAACATCGTACATATCCTTAGCCCATTTCTCCACCTCTGGACATCGTTGGATGGCACTGTTGTCCGCTCCTTGCGAGAAATCTATCTGCTGATTGCCAAAGGCGAGTTCCGTGAGCCGGTCATGAGAGCCGCTGATGATGAAGTCAACTACAGTTCTTATTTTGGGCTCATCACCATACTTGGCGTTCGGATCCTTGATTCCACGTGAGTTGAGATTTTCCGCCAGCTTCTCCGGAATCGACTTGCTTTTGTCAACAGACTGCACTCTCCCGCCCCGCACAATCTCACAGTTGAGATGTTCGCGGGTGCGGTCTATCCGTCCGTTGGCATTGGAACACTCCCATCCTTTTTCGGTCCAGCGACGCTGGTGCTCGTTGCTCTGCGCTGTGGTGAATCCGGTCTTCGCCTGGAAGTGCACCACCTGTTTCTGTCTTTCCATTTCAGACCTAAATTTTAGCCTTCCCTGCCATCCGTTTTCAGCCCGGCTTGCCGTCCATGGCTGGCACTCGCTCCACTTGACTTAGTCAAAGTGGGTATTAAGTTACCAACCTCCCTCCATTTGTGGCAGACGGGCAAGCCCGTCGCTGAAAAAATGCCATCGTCCATAAGGACGTTTTGCCAGCCGCCTTTATGCGGCCGTCTTAATGGGGATTCAATGAACTGCGCGAAAATCTGAGCTGAGAAGAAAACGGGAGCAGCGAAAATTGGCCGTTTATTTGCCCGTAGAGAGCGATAGACAGATTAAGTTAAGGCAGACTCCGTCCGGAGTCTTTTCGTACGTCATAGCGCCCGTTTCCACCAATTCGTCAAGAAAGGTCTTTACGGTATGCCGATGCCAATGCCATGTATCGGCAAGTGCGGAGATTCGGACGGTAGCGGTTCCGGCCGCAGATTCCGGATTACTTGAAGACTGGTTATGAGCGGCAAGCTCGACAAGCTGACGGAATGCATCATAACGAGACACACGGTCTTCAGGTCTCTGGCGAAGAGTGTCTGCCGTCTGTTTGGATATAGTAATTGTATAATCAGGACACGTCCGGTCCAGAATGTTGCCATTGATTTTTGTCATAAGAGTATTACGTTTTTATTGGATTATTGCCAGTGCTCCGATGACATTTATGGGTCGCGGAATGCCATGTTATGACCGGCTGGTTTGCCTTAGAAGTAGCAGTCTCTGATTTCTTCGTTGGACATTGACAGAAGAGATTCGTTGTCTGACTCTGCCATCTTTATGATACGTTCCGACGGGTAGTAGAATGAGAAGTCTATTGTCAGAGCAAAGGCCACGGCAAAGGTGAAGAGTCTGGCATCCATGGACACAAGGAAGAAGAACGCCAGGGCAAAAAACTGGAGCATCCGATCTTTATGAATCCAACTCAGAACTGCATCCGTCCACTTATATTTGAGGGCTAACAGACCTGCGACGNNCCCGGGGATCAACCATAAGCGAGGACCATAAATTCGGTACTGGAGGAAGTTGACCGAAAGGATCAGAATGGCCATCACAAGAATGAATGTCTTTCGGTGCTGTTCACTCATCGCCATGTTGAGATAGAACCTTGTCCACCGTCTTCCCGCTTTTTTATAAATGAAGGGAAGAACAAGAAGGAATGCGACGAGTACTAGAAGGATAATTTGGTGTGTCATGGCAATAGTATTGTTACATAAAATCGGCAATCACTCTGGAGAGTGGCATCATGCACAGAGTTTCCCCCATTCCATCATGAAGACGGATGTCATCCTTCAGGGATTCAAGCATGACTTCCAATGATGAATATACATTGACATAAAGCGTATCGACTGCACTAGTGTCATCGGACTGCGCGTTGACCTTGTACATGTTGTCATATTCCGGACTGGCATAGGCACAGCAGTGCTGACTTCCTGGAGTGGCACCGATGCCACCTACATGGTAGAGGACATTCAGCTCCGTCTGGTCCTCCAGACAGTCCAATACCTCGTCCATCGACATGGGGTTTTCAAGTGAGAATGTCAGCAGCACATAGTCATCATAATCATCTGCACTTTCCAGATGCCCTACATCTATAAGTTCGGGCAACTCCAATGATGCCATCCGGCAGAAACGGTCAATCGCAGTCTTGTTCATATATAATATAGAAATTTGGTACTCAAAGGAAGGATGGAAATCCTGCAAGTCATGCAATCACCTTAAACAAATCCTCTCACCTCTGCGTTTATGCACACTCACGCAGAAGCAGGNNCTATGGAAGTATAGTATGGTATAAACCGGTTTCACTTACTAAACTAATTGTGTATCAATTATTTAACAAAATTATTCCGAGCGCAAATGTATATATATTTTTGCGTCCGATGGCAAACTTTTACGAACTTTTTGACACTACTAGGTAAAATTTCTGAATACCATGTACACGTACCAATTCTGAAAGCAATTGCCCATCAACACATAAGATATTGACTATTATGTCACGAGTACCATTGTTGAATGGACAATAATATTTACCTTTGCGGCAGATTCAACAGCAAGTCCATGGCAAAGACAGGTTACATCTTCCTCTCCAAGAAGTATGACACTCTTGAAGAGGACAGGCAATGGATGATGGATTACGGATGTGATAACATCATCGAAGAAAACGGAGCGCAGGAGAAACTGCGTCCTCAGTGGAAGAAACTTCTCGGCAATTGTACCGCAAATGACACCATCGTCATCAGCCGGCTCAGTAACGCACTGCGTGGTGTCAGGGAACTTGGCGCATTTCTGGATCTATGCAATCAGTACAATCTACGTCTCATCTGCATACAGGACAAAATTGACACCGGTGGCGAACTGTTCACCGAAACCAAGGCAGCTGATGTATTGAGCATCATTGGGAGGCTGTCATCTGAAGCCACGGTCCTGCGTCGCAGGGAGGCACGGTCACTCCAGACAGGTGCCGCTGCACCTAAGACCATCAAGGCGGGTCTGAGAAAAGACAGGGAAAAGACGGTGGTGAAGATGTACAAGTCCGGAAAGTCTATCGATGACATCTGGAAAGCCAGCGGTTACAGAAGCCGTACCAGTGTCTTCCGTGTCCTTGCCCGCAATGGAGTTGAACTGAACAGAGGACCTCATCAAGGACCAATCAAAAAGAGGAACGAGGAATGACACTGTCGGAAGCAATACTCGCCCGCCATTCAGTGAGGGCTTATACAGACCAGCCAATCACCGGTGACACGCTGACCGCTATTCAGCAAAAGATTGATGAAGTCAATGCTGCCGGCAACCTGCATATCCAGCTCGTGCTCGATGAGCCAAAAGCTTTTCTCTGCGCTATGGCCAAGTACGGCAAGTTCAGAGGGGTCAAGAACTATCTTGTCATGGCTGGCAAGAAAGCCGATGACCTTGATGAAAGAGTCGGCTATTATGGAGAGCAGATTGTTCTCCTGGCGCAGACATTGGGTCTCAACACCTGTTGGGTCGGTGTAAGTTACAGCAAGATTCCAGGCGCTTTTGTTCTTGACGAAGGTGAGAAGGTTGCTTGTGTCATATCCATCGGCTATGGAGAAACACAAGGTGTCTCACATAAGATCAAGTCTCCGGCAGAAGTAAGCAACGCCAGTGACATCAATCCTCGTTGGTTCAATGAAGGTGTCAAGGCTGCCTTGCTCGCCCCTACCGCCGTCAATCAGCAGAAGTTCCATTTCGAGTATGAGGCTTTCGGCGGAAATGGCAAGAAAAGAGTCAGAGTCAGAAAAGGCACCTCAATTCTCGGTTACACGCAAATGGATTTAGGCATTGCGAAGTATCATTTTGAGATTGGAGCCGGTAAAGACAACTTTGAATGGGTTTGAGCATTCGAACAAATCTATCATTTCCCGAATAATTCCGAATTAACCTGAATAAAGCACTATTCAGGTTAACACGTCGTACAGAGTTCAGACGAGTTAATCTGAGTTTCTCTGAAAATGGCCATTTCGGAATTAGTCTGAATTAGCCTAAGTTAGCATAACACACATAACATCATCATAATATTACGCGTAACTTCAGTATTAATTTCTGACGTATCTGAAAAGCATGGTGTCCCAAATGGTGGAATCATGGTGGGCAAGGTGATTTCATGGTGAAACAGGTGATTTTGAAATAAACGTCTTTTTCACCGGCAAATAAAGCATTCCTTTCAATGGACAATAATATCCCTGGGCGAATCGGTACGCTTTTTCAAAAAGTCTCTCCGTTCCGTCCTTGCAGGCGTTATCGATATGTTCAGTCAGCCGTTATCTGTCCCGCCACCGGTCAGTGATGCCCATCCCTTTCAGGACAGCCTTCACTATCGGCTTCAGGACGACGAACAGCACAACGATGAGTATCACGGTCATGACATCCTCCATAGCTCTTGATATTTAAGTTCGACATACCGGACCGGCATCAAGTCCACCTTCGGTTTCTTTTCCCTCCGTTTCTTTTCTTCCGGTCCGGGGATTGAAATATTTTCTGCTTGCCCGCAGGCCGCGGAGCACAATTAGCCGGACATGACAGCAAGAATACTCTTCCCAGATGGGAAGGAAGATTGTTCCTGTCACCTTGAAAAGGTTCTGTTCGGTGTTTGTGAGAAGCGGGCTTACTTTGCAGAACGATATTGAAAATCCCAAGGGCCGGACTGGAAGAGAAACTCTCTTCTGAAAAAAAGAGAAAGACGTGGCCATGGCCATCGCATACAACAAGAGAAAGTGTCAAAGTGCCAAAGTGTCAAAGTGCACGACATGAAAAAACCTCCCCTGAGTGGGGAGGCAAGCAAGCAGAAGAGAACCGTATAGGCGGCCCGGCCTCTGATGGACCGGGTCTGAGACCTACAGGCCCGATTCCATCGTGAGGGGGTCGTCGATGACCCTGACCTCCCTTGCGAGGATGTCCACGGACGTGCGCTCCGTGCCGTCCGATGCTGTGTAGCGCTGGTTGCGGAGACGGCCCTGAACCTCGACGTTCTGGCCTTTCTGAAGGCTGGCCAGATCGGCTGTCTTGCCGCCGCTCCATGCTGTGACGTTGTGCCAGGTGGTCTCGATGATGGCCTCACCGTCGCGACCCTTGAAGGCGTAGTTAGTGGCCACTGTGAAGTTGGCGACCTTGCGGTCCGCGATGTCCTGTACTCTGACTGATCCGATGATTCCCTTGAGGGTGACTGAATTGAGCTGTTCCATAAAGCAAATCTGTTTTTAAGTGTTACTGAAAAATTTATGATGCCGCACCAGCGCCGGACGTACAGGATGTCAAGGGCCGGACGGAAAATACTACCCGAACGGTGTGGAGATTTTCAGGGAGGTCGATTTCACCCTTTACAGCCTGTGGAAGTACGGAAATACCTTTGCATCAATAAATGGTCAGTAACCGGGACAGATGCTAGGAATGGCTCACAGGGTGCACTTGCGGAAGTCAACGGCCAGAGTGCAGGGAATACCATCCGGAATGAGAGCAAGGGCGCTCTTCATGGTGAAGCCGGTGCCGATGACGTTGTCAACGACAAGAGGCTTGAAGCCACGGGGTAAGTCACGCATGAGGCGCAGACCGAGACTGACATCCGTAGCTATTTCGCCGGTGATGGATTTGAGGTTGTGGACGGATTCACGCATATCGCCCTGCAGGATGTCAAGCACCGGAAGACCTGTCAGCGATGACAGTTCCCTGCAGAGGTCAAGGGTGTCGGTCGCATATCCCAGATGCGACGGCATAGGAATCAGGATTCCGTCGGAAGGCAAGGCCAGTGAAGCGGCCATCATGCCTGCTGCCTCCCTCACGAAAGGACGGTACGAAGTCTTCACTTTGTGACAGATGTCGCGGTACGCGCTGTAGTCACCCAGAGCAAGGATCTCCAAGCCCTTGCGGGCCTGGAGTCCTGAAGCGGTGAAGGACGGACGGTTATTCATGACGCAGGAATGAATAGAGTTCGTAACTGCAGAAGCCGCTGCGCTGGATGAATCCGAGCGGCTTGGCGATGCGGTGTTTCTTGAGCCAGGCACCGATGCCGGGCAGGTTGTTCTCGTCCACGAACGCCATCGTGTCGTTCTGGAGCGGGCTGTTCAGGTTGACGGTGATGACAGCATAGGAGTCATCATCGGGAACGGTGTTCATCTCTACGGCCAGAGCGCCGTTGTTGCGATAGGAGGTGAAATTCAGGCTCACCTCAGTGCCTTTGAAATCGTAGGTCTTCATATTAAAACTGGTTTTGGGATTCTTCTGCGAAGGAATAATAGGATTTGTCGGCCACGATAATGTGGTCCAGGAGGGAGATATCGAAGAGGCTGCAGGCGTTGCGCAGCTTCTCGGTCTCCTTGATGTCGGCGGTGCTCGGTCTTGGATTGCCGCTCGGATGGTTGTGGAAGAGGATAATCGCCGTGGCGTTGCAGTTGAGCGCTTCTTTGACGATGCGCCTGTGGTCTATCGGCGCGGACATGATTGTCCCGACGGTAATCATCTTCTTGGTCAGCGGCATATTGGCCGCATTGAGGAAGAGGACCCACGATTCCTCGTGGTCGAGGGCTCTGAGGTCTTCGTGCAGGAAGCCTGCCGCCTGTGAGGATTCCTTGATTGGAGTGTCTGAAATGTAAGTTGCTTGCTTTTTCATCTGACTACTGTTTAATGGTGAAACATCTTTCTTTACGATGCAGGAACGTGATGCCCCACAGGACATCCGAAAGCAATGGTGGAGAACGGAGTGGACCATTGTGGGATGGACGGGTGTCACAACTTTGCAGCGTAAAAGGAGATGTCACCTGCAGGAGTCGAAAAGCGGGCTATACTACATGGACACACTTATGGAATCAGGCGGCTGTATGCTCAAAGACCGCCCGACGTACACGCACAGGCCAATGATGACCAAGAAGACACCGGAGCAGNNCAGCCGTAAGTCCACAGAAACAGAAATGCGCCCCACCACGGCAGCCTCCCACAACAGATGCGGCATCAGAGCAGAGTCAGGACATCAGACCGTGCGCCTGCTTCCCTCCGGAATTTATCCGACATCGAATCCGGAACCCCGCAGATGCAAAAACAGTATATGAAGACCCGTATTCCGCAGAGTGCGGCACGGAGGTCCTGAATGAGATTCCACAACGGCCGAAAGTCGGAGAAATAAAACCGGTGAAGGATGGCTCGACAGCATTCGAATGTTGCAGGACATTGTCATCTACAGAAGCTTTCAAATACGTTGCACGCATTTGCACAGACGGCATCTGCCGCTATCAAACGACATGCATCCGCCAGGGCCAAGAATCAGCGAAGTGTCGCATCGGATTTGACTCCACGCCTGTGGATGGGAAAAGACGCATGTGACTGTTCGCCTTGGACCCGCCTTTCATTGTATCGAGGCGCAGTCCCCGATTCTATGAAAGGTCGGATGCAGGCTGCTCTGCAGCCGAAAAGAATACCGGAGCGAGCAAAAGAAAAGCGGCCCTAAGGTCGCTCTCCTGAAGTGTCAACGGTGGAGAAGGCTTAGCTCTCCTTCTCCTGTTTCTCCGCTTTCTGTTCCTTGTCTGCCGTCGGATAGAAACGGGTGGCCACAAGGATGACGCGGTTGTGCTTGACACCGTCGGCATCGGTCCATTCCTCGGGCTTGAAGTGACCTTCCACTGTGATGAGGGAGCCCTTGGTCAGGATGTCAAAGGACTCGGCCTTCTCGTTCTTGCGCCATGCCTCGATGTTCATGAAGGCTGAAATGCGAGTACTCTCGTCACCGCTCTTCTCGGTACGGCCGACTGCCATGGAGAAGCGTGCTACGCTGGTGTTTGCGAACTGGCGGATCTCTGCGTCACGACCCACGAAACCTGATACTGCGAAAGTGTTTTCGAACTTTTTCATCTTTGTCTGTTTTTAGAAGTTATTGAATTGATTAACGGTACAGACAACGGGGTGCAGGCATAGGGCAAGCCATGGACTGAGGCGGAAATACTCGTTTTGTTTTCGACGTAATTCGGATGAAAAGAAATAGGAAGATTTTCGTTTCACGTCATTGGCTAGAGACCGCGAGGTCGTCCCGGAGCACGAAGGTGCGCTGCGCCCCAACTTTGTAGCGGTAAACAGTATTCAAATGCTTCGCCCGGAAAACAGGCAGAATGAAAGAGATCAATTCGGGAACACGGACAGAGCAGTCAGACTGAGCGGGTCAGAAAGTGACCCTGAGTTTAGACAGGACGCGCACAAAACATCAGCCTTGCCGTTTCGGCAGTCGTAACGTACCATGAAGAACAAAGCGGTGACATGCATGTGGAAATATAGCCATAAACATGGGCATGTCGTGATGAAGGGATAGCACGCCCTTTTTGTACTTATGTAAATATTTGCATAATGTCAATTCGGGCGTGCCACCCCATGAAGAACGACATAGCCAAGCCCCATCCCGGCCAAAGGCTCCCCGGTGGAAAGCCACGTCCCATAGGAACGGACAATAACAGATGCCGTCAGTGTCAAGCCAGCGTCTCCCCTCGCCTACCAGTTCAGACAACAGACAAGGAACAGAAAGCGGGAAAAGAAACAGCAGATGGAGAGCGGTTCTCAGACTTCGACCAGGAGAGCATCCTTTGAGCCGCCTTGAGCGAGCGGAGGGTATTGAATAAGGCTGAATCCTTATTCCTGACCTAATGTACGGAATCTATCTTGCAGTTCTGAGATTCGTTTGAGTAGATTATCAAAGGAAAGATGCTTTCCGTACACGAAGTGCTCCTGCATCTCGGCATAGTCAGCTTCCCATTGTTTGATACACCTCTCGGGAGGTATGAATTCAATGGCTTCTGGATAATCCTTGTCATAGTCTGCGTATCCGACATGATAGAACTTGCGACGGTGCTCGACGATTCGGCCATAGAGTTCCATATCCGAGAGTGCCAACTTTCCGAAGTCCGTATCCATCAGTTTCTCCAGGTCATACAGATGTCGTGTCATCCTCAAACTTCTCGGTTCAGGCTTCTGGAACTCCTCATTCAGCAAAAACGCCTTTTCCAGAAATGTCCTTGACGGCAGGACTACAGGTATAGTACATTCGGTTGCGTCGTCATCTTCCGGGAAATGCTCGCTGATAATGGAACTGATGGTCCGCATCTCAAACGGCTCATCCATCGAGAGACAACTGACTTCAATCTTTACCCTTGATGGCACATATGGAGAACTATCAGAAGATACTGAAGAATAATTGACATAAACCACCGTAGGATCCGCGTCAGATGAAATGGGATTACCCGCTTCGTCGGCTATCTCGGGCTTCACTTCATAACCGGAAAGGCCAAGCGCTTTCATCTGTGCATCCAGATCTTCCGCAAGAGCATCAACAATGAACTTGCGGCTCCTCTTGCGGAGATTCTTCAGCTGGGTATNNTTGTCCAGTTGAGGTACGAAGAAACGGTAGTTCAGAGCAACGTCAATGTCTTCCGAAAAGCGGTCTATCAGATGCCAGCCCTTACTCAATGATGTTCCACCTTTGAACTCTAAGAAATCCTTACAAGACGTCTTGAAGAGAGCTTTCAAGGTCATACTCACCCACCAATCTTTCTCAACTGCATACTCTGGAAGATGTTCCTGGCCTGCAGCCTGCTGGAGGATCACTCTCCGTTCCAGCAGTTCTCTGTCTATCCACTTTGTCATTTTTCAATCTCCTTTGCGATATTCCAAATGGTTTTCCTTACCCAGATGGGAGCTACCTTCAAATCCTGCTCAAATGTTTCAATGGGCAGGTTCTGCTGAAGGAGTCCTTTGATTATAATCCTATGCCGATCTGTCATCCTGTCTTCGCCAATGGATTTCATTGCTTGAATAAGAACGGCCAGAAATTCATTTTTGACAGCGAAGTTCTTAGGAACGCAGCGTTTGAACGTGACCGTTCTCGGGCCAACCTCAATCTTACGTGCAGAACCAGAGGTCAGATACACATAATTCATGGGAACCTGCGTAGAGAGTCCAAGCATGTTCTGAGCAGCCTCCCCTGTCGGCAGCACCTGAGCATTGTCCCGTCGTGCTATCGCTTTCACGATGTCAGCTACATCTGGATAGAGAATTCCATAGCGTGTCTCTATCGGTTTATAATAAACCCCTTTTGCCAAACGACACAGCAATCCCTTATCAGCAAATTCAGACAGGACACGACTTATAAAGACATCATTTCCTGTCTTTGCAAAGTCTGATACAAAGAACAAAGTCCCAGCCTCGCTCTGTTGTATTTGCTGTTCTATTTCATCAATAATACGCATAGCACCCAAGTAGAAAATTTTTGCAAATATTTCTACCTGCAAAANNGCAAAAAAATCAAGGAAAAAAGATGTACCAATGTAAATTTATACAACAGATTGCCTGTCTCAAATGGTTTGGTTTAATCTTTTGCTATATATTCAAACTAAACCATACACCTTCTTATGAAAAGAAAAATGACCGCAAATGTTCACGTGTGCCAATGAATACAGGTTCTCATCTATGCCTCTTTTTCTTTTCATCAGAGTGTCATCAACGTCCAATGTACGGACAGTCTGGAGAAATAGCCTATTTTGGCACACGTGTGCCAAACTTTTCTCGCATTTATTTGTATATCAATAGATTTGCAAATTCTGAAATTTTGAAATGGAAAATACTGAAAATACCAATAAAATCACTACCGAGTCCATTAAAAATCTGTCGCACGTTTTGTCGCACGTGTGCCAAAAAATCGGCTTTCGTGTGCCAATGTATTTCTGCAACTTATTTATATATTGCAGTTTATAAAATTCTACAAAATCTAATTGGAAAATTCAATATTTTCTGTATTGGGAAATAAGTGTATTTAATTGACCATCTAACTATTTCCTACAGTACCAACGTTAATGAATCGAAATCTACAATTCCTCGCTTTTCAAGAAATCATACACATTCACCCATTCTACACCATTCTCATCCATGTGACGTAGGATTAGATCTTCAGTGATAATAATCTTGCGAAAAGAGTCGTCAATCTTCAAAAGGCTCGCCATTTCTTGCTTGCGCTTTTCTTCAGTGGGTAATCGATAGGCAGACTGGACATATACTCGCTCCGATCCACGGTTGCACACAAAATCAACCTCCAACTGGCTTCGTCGATAGGCTCCATCTGCATCTTTCTTACGAATAGGCACTACACCCACATCCACTAAATAGCCACGAATCCGTAGTTCATTGTATATCAAATTCTCCATCAAATGTGTCTCTTCCACCTGTCGGAATCCAATGCGTGCATTTCTTAATCCCACATCCTTAAAATAATATTTCTGAGGCGTATCGATATACTTGCGTCCCTTGATGTCATATCGTACACAATGAGTGATGAGAAAAGAATCCTCTAACATTTCCAGATACTCCTTCACCGTATTCTGGTTCAGTTTTATTCCTTTCACACTACGGAATGTATGCTCAATCTTTGAAGGATTAGTCAAACCTCCGATGCATGAAGCTACCACATTCAACAGTTCGTCCATCACTTCTACCCCACGAATGTGGTATCGCTCTTTGATATCCGTTAGGTATGTCTTCTCAAACAAGCCTTGAAGGTAACTGATTTTCTTCTGTTCGTCTGGCTCTGTACACACATATGGAAGGCCACCGTATGTAAGATACGCTTGAAGTGCTTTATATGATTCCATTTCGGGGTGAGCCGAACTAAATTCAGCAAATGACAATGGAGTAATATGAATCTCCTCACCTCGTCCTCTGAATTCCGTGATAACATCTTTTGACAGAAAACGAGAGTTGGACCCCGTCACATACACATCCGCATTTTTTATACTCAGATAAGAATTCAATACATCTTCAAACTCGCTTACCAACTGAATCTCGTCCAGCAAAATGTAATACATATCTTCATCTGACATCTGGCTGTCAATATGCTCTATTAACGAGTCTGGATCACGATACTTTTTGTTTCTGCGGTTTTCAAAATCCAACTCGATAATATGATCCTCCTTAATGCCATTCTCAATAAGATACTTCTTAAACAGCACCCTTAGCAGATATGACTTACCCGATCGTCGGAGTCCCGTCAACACCTTTATTAAGTTATTATGCCTGCTGGCGATGAGCCTCCTCAAATGTATGTCTCGCCTAATTTCCATGATCTATAATATATTTCCGGTTATATAACCATTTTTCTACTACAATAGTACACTTTTTGTTTTATTCCACCAAAGCATTTGGATTCAAGATCCAACTATTATTATGAGCAAACTAAACCAATTTATCCGATAACTATACTTCTCGTATATGAAACTTATACACGTGCCTGCTTCATACGTTAGCCTTTTTTGTCAAAGGCACAACGCCCACTTCATGACCAAACAACTTCAACACTTAATTCACTTTATCCAAACGACATGCAGCCATACATCCCACTTTTTTGTTGTCACGCATCTGAAGCCCTTTAAGCATATCACTTTTGGTTATCCCATAAATTAGTGCGAATTTTGCATATCGAACACCGCATGAATTACAAAGCCATCATTGCCTGTCTGTTGTGGGGCTCAGCCTTTGCCGGGGCCAAAATCGGGTTTCAATACGCAGAGCCCCTATTTCTTTCCGGTTTGCGGTTTACCCTGGCCGGATTATTGTTGGTGCCCATTATCTGGTGGAACAAACTTGACCTCAAAGCGGCGCTCAAACACTGGAAATTCATGCTGTTGTTTGCTTTTATGCAAACCTTCCTGCAATACGGCCTGTTCTTTTTGGGGCTGGACAAGGTGCCTGGAGCCACCTCGTCGATCATCATCGGAGCCGGCCCCCTGTTCGTGGCCATCATGGCCCACCTGGTGCTGAAGAACGACAAAATGACACTGCGAAAAACGGCCAGTATCACGTTGGGCATGGCCGGCATTGTTTTCATCAGTCTGACCAAAGGGCAATTGTCCGGTAACAGCCCCGTCTTTTATCAAGGGGTGGCTTTGCTTGTGCTGAGCAACATCATCGGCAGTTTCACCAACATCATGGTGGTACAAAAAAAAGAAGCCCACATCAATCCCGTTGTCCTGACATCCTTTGCCAATTTTTCCGGAGGTTTGTTGCTACTTGGTACGTCGCTACTGGTGGAGAAACCGGCCATCAAGGTCTACCCTACTGAGTTTTACGGTGCCTTGCTTTGGCTCTCCTTCATTTCGGCGGCAGCATTCTCCCTTTGGTACATAGAGTTACAAAAACCCGGGGTAAAAGTCTCCGAACTCAATCTTTGGAAATTCCTGGTACCCGTCACCGGAAGCATCCTGAGTTGGATACTAGTGGCNNGTGGCCGGTGAGTCTCCCGATGTCACCACCGTAGTCGGCATCGTGGTGATTTCCCTGTCGTTGGTCCTGCAGCAAGCCAACCAACGGAAGCGAACGAAATCAATCGGTCGTTGAAGCAGCGTAGACACTGTCCATCAGCGCCTTGGCTACATGAGGCCTGTAGTGAGACGCTTCGTAGTAATGGGTATAGTCGGCTGTAAACCGGTTGATACCGGAGAAATCGAACACATTGGCTTCACCAAAAAGGGTTTTCAGGTAATTCAAGTCGGTGGGATTGAAAGGGATCTGGTCGTATAAGGGGCTGATGATAAGTTTGATATTGGTGCCGTGTTTATGAACCAGGGCCTGTATGTTGGTCAACAACCGCTTTTGTTCATCAAGGATACAGGGCTCAGCCTGAGCCGTTTTTCCGGCTGACCGATCGTAAAAAGCAGCCATCCGCTCCGGTGTGAAATACCTATTCTCCGCAATCAGTTGTTCAAAATGGTCGTAGCGCAACTCGTTGCTGCGAACATCGTAGGTAAAGGGCCTGTCATCCAGCAGGTACTTTTTCTTCATATAGGGTTTGACACGCCCCGACCGCTTAAAATCCAGGTAAGCAACCAGAAACTGGGGACGAATAAACGTCAGAAAAGCCGTTGTATGAAAACCCACTCGATTGGAATGGTTGACCAGGGCCGGACTGATCATAAACAAGTGCCCCGATTTGGGTGTCACCTGCTCCAGGATGGCGGCATCCAGTACCAGCAGCACATCGGATAACGTGCCGCCTTGTTGGTCAATATAGGCCAGCTTCTTTTCCATCGCCCACAAGGATTCGCCCGATGCGTCAAAATGGTAACAGGAAGCCTTGGGCCCCAGATGACGTCGCCAATCAGCCACCCGGTAATAGATGGAACGCGAATTTCCGAAAATGAAGGCATTGTAGTGCTCCTTGTCGACCTGTTTGATGAACCCCCACATGGCTTAGAATTGAAAGTAAATAAACTGTTGTTGTTCACCACCAAACAAGAAAATAGCCAGGATAAGCAGGTAATAAAAGGCCCACCGCCAA
Organism: Bacteroidales bacterium; assembly: GCA_003506275.1. Taxonomy (GTDB): domain Bacteria; phylum Bacteroidota; class Bacteroidia; order Bacteroidales; family UBA1402; genus UBA8389. Next base: position 14,316 of record DOBD01000209.1, read on the forward strand.
GGCCTTTTNNCGTATAGTTGGGTTCTGCCTTGCCATTCCAGTATCATAAACAGGGCACACAAGACAAGGGTCGTCAAGGAATCTTCCATGCCCGAATAACCGGGATAGGTAAAGAGGGAGGGTGAGAAAATACCAGCCAGGTACTCAAAGGCGTGCTCGATGGATGACGCTCTGAAAAACACCCAGGCCAAGACCGTCAACGAAAACGTCATGAGCATGGAGCATCCCTCTTTTAGGCTGGGCAACAGACGCCCTTCAGCCACTGTGCCCAGGTGTTGCTTGTGCTTGCCAGTCACCAACAGTGGTATGAAAAACAACGCATTCAGGGCTCCCCAGGCCACAAAGGTCCAATTGGCACCATGCCACAATCCGCTCACACAAAACACGAGTAAGGCATTTCTGATTTTTTTCCAGGTACTGCCTCGACTGCCCCCCAAGGGGATGTAAAGGTAATCCCTGAACCAGGAGGATAAGGAAATGTGCCAACGCCGCCAAAACTCGGCTATATCCCGGGAGAAATACGGAAAGGCAAAATTGCGCTTCAAATCGAACCCAAACAGCCGGGCCGTACCGATGGCCATGTCTGAATACCCTGAAAAATCCCCATAAATCTGAAACGTGAAAAACAGCGCACCCAACACCAGGGTGCTACCCGACAGGTCTGCCGATTGGGCGAAAATCAGCGTGGCGTATTTGGCACAGCCATCGGCTATCACCACTTTTTTGAACAGCCCCCAGAGCATCTGCCTGAGTCCGTCGACAGCCTTTGACCGATCAAACACCCGCTTGTGTTCAAACTGGGGGAGCAGGTTACTGGCGCGTTCGATGGGTCCGGCAACCAACTGAGGAAAAAAGCTGACAAAGGCGGCAAAAGCAACCACGTCCCTGGTTGGCTCGAGGGTGCGTTTATATACATCAAGGGTATAGCTCAAGGTTTGAAAAGTGTAGAAACTGATGCCGACAGGTAAGATGATGTTCAGCGTATGCGTTTGAATCGATGCTCCACTCCATAATCAGTCAGGGTACTGAGCAGAATCAGTCCCAAAAACCGCCAATCCCACCAGCCGTAAAACACATAGCTGGCTATGACAATAAGCGCATTTTGCCCGCTGATGCGCTTGAAAGGGATGAACCAATACAAGGCAAACACGATGGGCAAAAACAACGCAAAATCCAGGGAGTTGAACAGCATGATTCAACCGGTTAGGTCACTTTGATACCGAGCGAAACGCGACAGGTTTTTCTCAATCGGCTTACTGCGCAACCTCAGCCTTGAAAAAGTCGGCCATGCATTTGAAGGTTTCTGCGTTGAAGGTTACCGGGCCATGCTGGCCTTTTGGGACAGTGAGATACGCATTCAACCGTTTAACCTCCTGTAAAGCGGCGGCAAACAAGGCACTCTGACAGGGTGGTACCACATTGTCAGCCTCTCCATGGATGACTAAAAAGGAAGGATCACTGGCATCCAGGTAGGTGATGGGATTGGCCAGTATCACCAGGTCTGTTTTCTCAGTCAAACTGCCACCTACCAACGCGGCTTCCGGGGATTGACCGGTTTTGGCTCGTTCGCAGGCATCCATTTTCAACAGATCGATGGGGCCGAACCAATCCACGACAGCATCAACAGCACTGCTTACACCAACATGGGGGCCAACCTGGCCTTCGACGTCAATCGTGGTTGTACCTTGCGTAAAGGTGGTGACCCCGTTGGTGGTGCCGGCAAGGGAAGCCAGGTGACCACCCGATGAAAAGCCGGTGATGCCGATGAAGGCATCGTCCAGGGCATAGGTGGCTTTATTGGCCCGCAAGAAGCGAATAGCGGCCTTCACATCGTTGATTTGGGCAGGAAACGGGGCGTCGCCACTCGAACGGTGATTGATGGACACCACGGCAAAACCAGCCTCCAAAAGGGGTTTACCCATGGCATTGAACGCCATTTGTTTCATGTTGTTGGCAAACCAGGCACTGCCGTAGATGACAACCACCACTGGATAGGCTGGTTTCTCAACAGCGGGTAGCTGAATGTCGAGTTGATGGGCAACATGACCGTCGCCTGCGTAATCGAGATTTTTCCAGGCTTTATCGGCGTTTTGACTACAAACAGGCTGGGCGGCAATGGCCAGCGTTAGCAAAGCAACAACGAGGTGTTTCATGATGGTGAGATTTTGTGCGTGAAGGTACAGAAAAAAGTGTATATTTACAGGACAGGCTGTTGCGTATGATTAACCTCAGACGATTTTTGCCCGTTTTTCTCTACCTCCTTGTGACGGCGTCTTACCTGTACGCCCAGGAGGGGTATGCCGTACGGAAAGTTCATTTCATCGGGCACGAAACGTTTAGCAAAAGCGCGCTGCTCAACCAAACCAGCCTCCGCGAAAGCAACCTGTTTACACGGCTATTCAAAAAACAGCCCCCCTCTTACTTCAACGCCGAATTTCTGCAAGCCGACCTGGACAGGCTGCGCCGCTTTTACCAACGGGAAGGATTTCTTCATGCCCGCATTACCCAGGACAGCGTGGAACTGAACGAGGAAAAACAGTGGGTAACTGTGTGGTTGCGGGTTGACGAGGGAAAGCGGGTGATGATGGGAGAAACGCCGTTCCGGGATGAAGCCGTCAACATCAAACTGGGGGAATTAGTGCACGTGTTGGTCGACTCGGGGTACCTGTACGCAAAAGGGCACCACACCATAGACCTATTGCCTGGCGACACTGTGGCCGACGTCACGTTCATCCTGGAGCCTGACAGTCTGGTGCGCGTTTCCAGCCTGGAAATCAGTGGCCAGCGGCGCATCAAAGCAACCCTCATCCTCAACCAGTCGACGCTCAAACCCGGCGATGCCTTCACGGCCAAAGGCCTTGAGGAAACCAGGGCCTATTTGAACGACCTGCAGCTTTTCAAGGTGGTCTCCGTGGCTCCCCTCTTCACGGCCGGGGTCCGATCCACCACGCTACCCCTGGCCATCCGCGTGGAAGAAGCCCCCAGACTCAGCGGCAAGGTGGGTGTGGGCTACGGCACTGAGGACAAATTCAGGGCTTTTGCCGACTTAACCTACAAAGGGCTGTTCGGTGGCCCCACCCGTTTGAACCTTAACGTGAAGCATTCAGCCCTTGATCCTTACTACATCAACGTGAAGTGGATACACCCACGCTTTCTGTCAAGGCAAACGGCCTTGACTGTCAACCCCTTTCTCAGGCGGCAGACCGAACCCGGGTTTGAGACCCGTAGCCTGGGCATCAACCTACCCGTCAGCATGCGCTTTACGGAGCAATTGGACGCCAACGTGGGCTACTACTATTCCACCGTCACTCAGTTTGGGGTGGAAGGCGATGTCCTGGTGCCCGATCCTGAAAGTCCCAACCTCCTGTACAACAAGTCTGGTATCACCGCCGCCCTCACGTACCGCACAGCGAAGCCACTTTTAACACCGGAAGCCGGTTTTCAAGTACAGATGGGTGCCAAAGTCAATGGGTATATATTCGGTGGGGATTACCACTTCACCCGGCTCTGGGTGGATGCCCGCCAGTACTCCACCATAAGCCATTTCGTGCTCTCCCTGAGGGCGATGGGCGGCCTCCTGTCGGCCNNTAGCTTCGTACCAGTAGAAGAGCGCTTTTACACGGGCGGCAGCACGTCCAACCGTGGCTGGGCCCGCTCCATGCTATGGCCTCTCCGCAACAGCGGCAGTCCGGCCGGCGGTAAGAGCCTGCTCGAACTCAACATGGAGCTGCGTCGCCCCTTGTTCTGGCTCCTGGATGCAGCCGTCTTTGTGGATGCAGGTAACGTCTGGACAGCAAGCCTGCACTACCCCCTCAACGAACTGGCCTACGCCGCCGGTGCAGGGCTGCGCCTGAACACACCCATTGGGCCTGTGCGCCTGGACGTGAGCCGCCCCCTGTGGCATGACAAGAAAAGCTGGCAGTTTTTCCTCAACATCGGTCAAGCCTTTTAGCCATGAAAAAGTGGGTACGCATCGTTTCCTGGTTGCCGGTCTGGCTCATTGGTGGGGTTTTGACCCTACTCCTGATAGCCTTAATGGTTATTCAATTGCCCCTCGTCAAAAAAGGCCTGGCCAACCTGGTGGAACGGGTGGCCAACGAGCAGCTGAACGGCAGCCTGGAAATTGGCTCCCTTAAAGGCAACTTCTTCACCACCCTTCGCCTCAATGAGATCCTGATCAAGCAGGACGGCGATACCCTGGCCTACCTGGANNAAGGCAACTTTTTCACCACCCTGCGCCTCAACGATGTCTTGATCAAACAAGATGGCGACACCCTGGCCTACCTGGAAGCCCTGGATCTGACCTACACCCTCCCTCCCTTGTTCAAAGGACAAGTGACTGTCAAACGGATCGCGTTGATTAACCCCTACCTCAGCCTGCAACAGGGAGCCGATTCCAGTTGGAACGTAGCACGATTGCTCAAGCCACAACCGGAACCCGACAAACCGCTCCCCAACGACACGAGCAAAACCGCTTTAACCATTCGGGTTGACCAGTTTTTAGTATCCAACGGCCGTCTGGACCTACAAACCCTGAATCCCACTATACCCAAGGGTGTTGACAGCCTTCTGCTGGATGCTTCCGTTTTGCTGGCTGGCGACAAACAGGTGCTCAAACTGCACGCCTTTCGCTTTAAAACGGCCCAACCCTATTTGCGGCTGAAATTGTTCCAGGCTAACCTGGATAAACAAGGCGACCTTGTCCGACTGTCCAACCTCAACGTGGCAACGCTGACAAACAGCTTGGCCATGGATGGCGTGGTTGACCTTTCCACCCAAACACCCTCCAACCTAACGCTCACCACCGCCCCCCTTCACCTGGAAGAATTTGCCACCTTCCTGCCAGAAGGGGTCACGTTGAAAGCTCATCCAGCCCTGGGTTTGCAGGCCGGTTTGGACGGAGAAAGGCTTGAACTGGCTATGGGCCTCACCTACCTTGACCAAGGCCTCAACCTACACCTGGTGGGTCTACACGTGGTTGATTACCTAAAAAAGACAGGGCATACGCCCGTCAGTTACGACCTTGACCTGGCCCTGGAGCGGTTCAACATCGACGATTGGACGGGGTTACGCCTGCTGAATACAGGTTTGAACGGCAACCTCACCGTCATTGGCCAAGGGCTGGACCCCAAAACCCTGCAGGCCGATGTGAACCTTGACGTGCAACGAATAAGCCTCTATGGGCATGCCGTAGACGCCCTGAAACTGGTTGCCGGGTATCAGGCCGGCAACCTCGAGGCGGCTTTGTCGGGAGAAGGCTCTTTTGGCAGCCTGCACGTCCAACCCAAGGTCACCGACCTGATGGGTCGTCAAGCCTACACGCTCAACATGCAAGCCGACCTTGTGAATCTGAGCGCCTTCCTCGACACCGGTCTGCGCCTGCCACCCCTACGGATAGCCACTTTCCTTCAGGGACAGGGCTTCGATGGCGGTCGTGTGGCAGTGGACAGTCTAGCACTCCTTACCAAGACCCTGGATCTTTCCTTGAAGGGCCTCTATCAGGCCAAAGGACCTTCCGACCTCAACCTTTCCTTGAATCTGTCCGATGCCGCCGAACTGCGCACCCTGGCCAAACTGGACAGCCTCGACCTTAAAGGCACCCTTAATCTGGCCCTTAGGGGTAACCTGGAGGCCCTCAACGCCACCCTGGACCTAGCTCTGACAGGCATCAGGCATGGCAGCACTGCGTTCGACAGCCTGCGTTTCCAGACAGCGGGCAGCATCCATGCCCTCAAAGCCCTGGACATGAGCAGCCACCTAAAGCTGGACGCCATCAAGGCAGACCTGAACACCATTATCCACCTGGGCGAAAACATGGGCATCGACGTATCTGGTTTGAACCTGGCCTATCAATCAATGGCCTGGCAACAGGATAGCGGCGTGGCAGCCATCTCGTTGGGGCCTGATGCCTACGCCATTCGGCACCTGCACCTTACAAGTTCGGCACCCAGTGGCACCCAGCGGGTGTCCGTTGACGGTCAACTCAACTTCAAGGGCGAACAGTCTCTCCGACTGAACCTTGACAGCCTCAATCTGGAGGCACTGTTGAAACCTTTCGCACCCGAACTTCAGGTTGCCGGCCTTTTCAACCTGGAGGCGGTGTTACGTGGTCCGGCGGCAGCCCCCGTGCTGCAAACCAACCTACGCCTGGATCAAGGTCGTTACGACAACATCGACCTTGGCGTCTTGACTGGCACGATTGATCACACGGAGAAGCACCTGCAACTGAGTTTCCAACTACGCCCTCCCGGCGATGGCAAGGTGTTGGTCAACGGCCATTGGCCCACCGATTTCCGGTTTGACAGCCTACGGTTCGACCTGGCACCCACCAAACAAACGCCTCTGTCCGGTGACCTTTTAATCGAACGCTTGCCCTTGGCTTTGGCCAAACCCTTTGTGCCCGTCGATCTGTTGGAAGGCTGGCTGGATGGCCACATAAACTTGACCGGCAACTTGGAAATCCCCTACCCTCAGGGTTCGGTCTTCCTCAGCCAAGGCAAGGTGGAGGTGAACCGTTTCGGCGTGCATTACAACACAGTGGAAGCGGGAATAAGCGTAGCCGGCAAGGCCATCAGTCTGGACACGTTCCTGATTAAAAGCCGCAAAGGCGACCTACAGGCCAAGGGGGGTTATCAGGGTGATCGTTCGGCCATCAACGTCAAGTTCCATCAATTCAGGCCCATCGACCACAAACAGTACAACCTGGCGTTGAACGGTCAGACCAGCCTGACCCTACACCCAGACAGCGGGTCTTTTTCTGGTGACCTCACCATCCCCAGTGCTGAAATTTACCTGCCTGCCCTCTTGCAGTTGATGGGTCAACCGGCTTCGCCCAACCAATCCAAACCCTTGCTCGTGCAAGCCGTTGAAGACAGGGAGCAGGCCGAGCTCGCTCAGTCAAACCTAAAGAAGGAGGGTGCCGCGACAACGGGTGGCGACAGATCAACCACCTCTGACAATGACACACTCTCCAAGCCCGCCGGTGACCTGTTCAACAACCTGCGCGGTGACCTGAGGATTTTCATCCCCCGCAATACCTGGATCAAGAACGACGACATGCGTCTGGAACTGGCCGGCGACCTCAATCTGGTCAAACAAGCAGCCTACCCCGAGCTCTTCGGGCACATTGACGTGGTCCGTGGGCAGTACAACCTCCTGGGCAAGGTCTTTGTGATTCAATCGGGTACCGTCACCTTCAACGGAGGCAAAGCGCTCATGCCCAGCCTGGCCATCGAAGCAGCCTACACTTTCCGTGACACCGAACGCCTCCAGCGACGTTTGCTTATCAACGTGACCGGTGAAGCCACGGCGCCCAAGCTGACTTTCTCCCTGGACGACGAACCCCTCAGCGAGGGCGACGCCCTCTCCTACATCTTGTTTGGCAGCCGTATGGATGCGTTGGGAGCCTCCAGTCAGCAGAACCTCGACCAGGACGTTGATGTGGCTGGCATGGCCCAATCGGCCGCCATTTCCCTGCTCACGTCCCAACTGACCAAGGTGGTGGGACAGGCGTTTGATGTGGATTACATCAGCTACAAGAACAACCAGAACACAGGTACAGGATCGTTTGTGGTTGGCAAGTACATCACCAACAACCTCTTTGCGAGTTATGAACGCAATTTTGGCTCTGCCATTGAGCAGGACAACCAGTTGGCCGAATACGAGATGACCCTGGAATATGAATTGTTTCGTTACCTCTTTCTGCAGTTAACCAGTTCGCCCATCAAGAATGGGTTTGACGTGGTGTTTAAGGTGACGGTACCCTGATTTCAAAACACCTAACCCTTTTTGCCGCTCCCGTTAGCGGGATGGGGTGTTGGTGGCGGATCCGTCCCTCAGGGCTGGCGTACACCGACAAGGGTGGTTTTTCTTAAAAATGCTAAAAATGGGTGAAAATCTGGGCATCGGGCTATTTTATCAAGTTTCTACTTGTTATATTGCAGTCAATTTCAATCAACCGCACTTAAAAACAAGCCAAACACCGATGAAACGCTATCGCTTACTCACACTGATGATTCCCCTTACAATCGCATTGGCGACGGTCGGCTGTGCCAACAAAGCGAAACCAGACAACGCTGCCTTGGAAAGCACGAAGTCGGTCGAGGTAACGGTGGTGCAGTACGAAACCTTGCAGGCCGCTTACACCAAACAGGATGACGTGCTGTACGTGGTCAACTTCTGGGCTACCTGGTGCGCACCTTGTGTCAAGGAACTGCCAGATTTCATGGCCGTAAACCAACAGTTCAAGGATACAGACGGTTACAAGATGCTCCTGGTCTCCCTCGATGAGGTTAGCAACCTGGAAACAGCCGTGAAACCCATGATCACCGACCTCAACCTGGCTGTGACGCATTACCTGCTGGACGATGTGACCCGGATGAATACCTGGATACCCGCCATCCACCCCAGCTGGCAAGGCACCATTCCCGCCACCTTATTCATCCGCAACGGCGAGACCCTTCATTTTGAAGGCGCCCCGCTCAATCAAACGGCTCTAACCGATTTAATTCAACAATTCCTGTAACCCAATTCTGTATCTACCCCACATTCAAAAATCCCACAACTTCGACACAATGACTACACCTGTTAAACTCCTCGCACTCATGGTGGCTTTTGCAGCCAGCTCCGCCCTGATGGCCCAGGGTTATGCCGTGGGCGATGCCGCCACCGACTTCAGCCTCAAGAACATTGACGGCAAAATGGTTTCACTGGCCGACTACAAACAAGCCAAAGGCTTTATCGTTGTATTCACCTGCAATCACTGCCCCTATGCAGTAGCTTACGAAGACCGCATCATCGCCCTGGACAAGAAATACAAGCCCCTGGGCTACCCCGTCATCGCCATCAACCCCAACGACCCGGCCGCCCAGCCTCTGGACAGCTACGCAGCCATGCAAGTCAGGGCCAAGGAAAAGGGTTTCACTTTCCCCTACCTGTTGGATGACGGACAAACCATTTACCCCCAATACGGCGCCGAAAAGACACCTCATGTCTTTGTCCTAAAAAAGACGGTCAACAAACAGGTTGTCAGCTACATCGGCGCCATCGACAACAACTACCGGAACGCCGCCGAAGCCACTGAACACTACGTCGCTGACGCCGTTGATGCCCTCCTTGCCGGCAAGGCTCCCGCTGTCACCAAAACCGTGGCCATCGGCTGCAGCATCAAAGTGAAGTAAGTGCCCTCCTGGCTCATCGTCATCAAAACAGGCTTAAAAAGCGTTATGCAGAAATGCATAACGCTTTTTTGCATAATTGAAGAAACCACTGTATCTTTGTGAAAAACAGTTAGGTCATGAACCCATTTAGCTACGGCAGCATCGTAAAAGATGATCAGTTTTATGATAGGGAAAGTGAATGCTCGCGGATTGTTGAAACACTTGCAGGAGGAAACAATCTGGTCATGTACGCACCAAGGCGGTTTGGCAAAACATCGTTGGCGTTTAAAGCCATGAAAGAACTTGAATCGAGGGGATTCAATTGCATTTACTTTGACTTTATGCCTGTTTTTTCACCCGAGTCCTTTGTTCGGCTATATTCAAAAGCCTTATCGAGCAAGCAATCCAATTTGGACCATTTCATCCACATTGTAGCAACACTTGTCAAAACCATACGTCCGGTGATGAGCTATGGATTAGATGGTAACCCTCAGTTAACCATTGATTTTGCCGGAAACAAAGTTGACGAGGTTGTTGTCTCCCAACTCCTTGACGTTCCTGAGAAAATGGCTGGTGAAGACAAACGGATGATTGTGTTTTTCGATGAATTTCAAGAAGTAGAAAAACTTAGCGGCATGCACTTTGAAGGGTTGTTGCGCAGCAAAATACAGCAACAACAACGTGTAAACTACTTGTTCTTTGGTAGTAAAACCCATTTGATGAATGAGCTATTCAACAATAAAAAAAGGGCGTTTTATCATGCAGCGGCACAAATGGCCATTGGCGAGCTTCCTAAACAAGATTCCGTACGCTATCTGAAGCAACGATTTTCGGAAAGTGGCATACACCTGAGCAATGACGTAGCCGATTATCTTTTGAATACGGCATCCAATATACCTCACTACATTCAGCTTTTGGCAGCAGAAATATGGCAATACCTGATTAACCAACAAACCGAGGTAACAACAGCGATCGTCGATGTGTGCGCCTCACAGATTATGGTGCTGAAACATGATTATTACACTGAACTTTTCGACCGTCAATCCCAAAGCAAAAAGCAGCTCCTTCAAGCCTTGGCGATTAGTGGAAAAGCCATCTTTTCGGTGTCCTACCGGGATGCCCACCGACTACCTGGAGCCGCTACCTTGCAACGCGCCATCAAAGGCCTCATTGAAGACGGTATCGTTGAAAAAATCGAAGATGATTATTTTCTGGCGGATCCCTTCTTCAAGCGGTTTATTTTGATGTATTGATGGACGTTTTCCGTCCCTTCCGCTTGTACTTGGTTTCAAAATACAGGTAAATCAGGAAAATGACCAGGAGTTGCAACACCCCCATTTTAACGACCACACTGACACCGCTGGTATGAACAGCATCATTGATGCTCAGCAGGTCGGCCATGACGCTGATCACGGTCAGGGCGGTCAAGGCCATGGCGTACATATTGAGCCGTTTGTCCCGCTTGGCCTGCTCATGCTCCAGCACATCGTTCTGAATGGTGATGAAGGTTTCACAGGCTGAGGATACGTGCTCAATCTTGGTGGTCATGTTGCCCAGCTCATCGAACCGACGCAACAGTTTCAAGTCAGAGATATTTTGGGTCAAGGCATCAAAACGGGTAAACTCAGTCACCGTATGGGCAATGGTACGTAGTTTGTTCAACGCCGTGGTATCTTCGAATTGATCGTTCTTCGACAGGGCACTTTGAATGGAAGCCGACAAGTGATACGCAAATAGTTTTTCAAAACTATCGCAGATGCCGTAAAACACCTGTGCCATCTTCAACAGGTATACGATTCTGGAAACGTAGTCTTTGTTGGTCGGTTGCAGGATGGCAGCGGCCCAGCCCAGTTTCACCAGGCCATCGTCCAATACCACATCGGACAATTCGTCGTAATCGGCCAGCACTTCCTCTGCCACTGCCAGGTCTCCAGACTGCGAACAGAGCAACAACAACTGATAACCAGGAAAAAAGTCACAGGGAATCTTGCGTTGGGTAATACCTTCTACGCCGTCCTTGGGGTCGAAAGCCGTATATATCCGATACATCAAGGAACGGAACGACCGGCAAAACTGCCCGCTGCTGTAGGTACCGTAGCTGGCGTATTCATAACAACGGTAAATCCATAGCGCATAGGGCTTAAGTGCTTCGGTCAGCTCCCCCGAAACCACGCAGAGATAGCCCACGCCAAGTCCGTACAGCGAGGCGTCAGCTTTGACAAACGACACGCTATCCCTGAATGATTGAACCAGGGAGACGATGTTTTCCGGATAATCTTCGTAGTAACTGCCCATAAAGGCAGGGTTGGAGGCTGCCTCCAGCGCTTCGTTGTGCCACTGGTCCATCAATGGGGACCCCGACAGGTCAACCTGGAGCCCAGCCCCTATGGGCACGTTCAGGCCAATGTGGTTTTCCCCGTCTTCCTCGACCGGACAGGCTGTTCGTGTTGGCACAGTTTCAACGTTCACCATATCAGCGATAAAAGCCGTGTCTTCCCTGGGCGCTTTAAACCGAATGACAACCGGCTCCGTGTCGTTCAAACGCTTCAAGGCGCGTTCGTTCTGAAAGGGCGCATCATTGATGCCAATGGAAAAACCAGCGTCAAAATAACCGTTGATTAAAAACTTCATGGTTCAGTTTGTTGTTTTTGTGCGATTTTAGCACCACGCGTTAAACGATGGAGCTATTTTTGCATCCAAGCTTTTAACGATGTCACGCACATTGGGTATCTTTGCCCAAGACCTGACCACCGTAGCTGGAGCGGTGTTCAATACAAATGTACTCGTTTAGCTTGTATAATCAACCAACATTCATCAACCATGAAAAAAACCCTTGTCGCACTCAGTGCCCTGTTGCTAACTTGTCCAGCCTGGGCCCAGATCAAACTTGATGTGGATGCCGGCACACGCGTTGCCACCGTCACCAAACTCTTTAACGGCACCAACATCGAAGACCTCAACAACCAGACCAACGGCGGTATGTTCAGCCAATTGATCCATGGAGAAGCCTTTGAAGAAGGCATTGACGTGGATTACCTGAAGCTCGACCGCAGTGACTATTCCAAAATCTACGTCGTCCTGGACGAACGCCGGATACCTCACCTCATCACCCAGACCGACATCTATTCGAGGGTAACCTGGAACCACCTGAGCGAAAAGTATGATTTTCACTCCAAGGACATTTACAACACCAGGCCCTTCAGAGGTCCCCGTGAGATTTCGGGTTGGTCATTCCCGGGTCGCTTCCTGGTCTTCGACTCCCTGCCCGCTCCCATCCAACGCACCATGCTGGAACGCGTAAACGGCTCGAAACAGGTATCCAAATACTGGGAAGCCTTCACCAACGGAGGCGCCCAGGCCGCCTATACCCTGGTACGCGACGGTCAAGCCTACATCGGCAGGCAGACGCAACGTATCGCGCTAACCAGCGGTAGCGGAGAAGCCGGACTAACCAACCACGGTCTCTACAAGCAAGGCATCCGTTTTGATGCCGGCAAACCCTACGACGGCATCCTGCGGATCAAGGCCGACAAACCCACCACCATCCACCTGTCCTTGCGCAACGAAAAAGGCCGTGTCCTGGCCGAAAAACCCTATACGCTTAAAGGTGACGGCAGCTACGAAAGAATTACCTTTGAACTCACCCCCAACGCCAACACCATCAAAGGCAGCTTCGGTGTATCCCTTAAGAACCAGGGTAGCATCGACCTAGGCTTCGCCTTCCTGCAACCAGGCACCTGGGGACGCATCCCGGGCGGTTGGCCCATCCGCACCCAATTTACCGACGCCCTCAAACGCCAGGGCATTACCGCCTTCAGGTACAACGGATCCATGGTCGACGTGGGTGCCGACACCTACCTCTACCGTTGGAAAAAAATGATAGGCCCGGTCGATGAACGCAGGGTCACCTTCCGCAGCGGCTTCAACCCCTATGCCACCCACAGTTTTGGCTTTATTGAAATGTTGCAAGCCGCCGAAGCCATCGACGCCATCGCCATCATCGGCATGAGCATGGACGAAACGGCCGAAGACATCAGCGACTTCGTGGAATACGTCAACGGCCCCGTCACTTCCACCTGGGGCGCTCTCAGGGCCAAGCACGGCCATCCCAAGCCTTACGGTCTCCAATATATCCAGGTAGATAACGAACGTCCTATGACCCGTGGTTATGTGGAATGCATGAAGAAATTCGCCACAGCTGCCTGGAAAGTCGATCCTTCGGTGTCCATCATGACCTCCCTTAACATTGGTGGCAACGGTTTTAAACGCGGTTCAGAAGCGTATGACCTGGCATCCGAACTGGCCGGCTGGTTTATGGCTCAAGGCAAAGGCGACAAGCTGGCCTGGGACCCCCACTACAGTGGAGACAGGCGATTTGCCGACAGAGGCGACGCCTACCTGAATGAAATGGGCATCAACCTGCAAAAGGAACTCGCCATCGACCACCCGGGCTTCAAACTGCACCTCCACCCCATGGAAGAAAACGGCAGCCGTTGTGACTGGGATCGTGGCCTGGCCCACGCCCACAACTGGAACACCAACCAACGCTACGGCGACAGCTTCACCATGCTGGGTACCGCCAACACCTTCCAGCCCCACGGCCTGCACTACATGTGGGATCAGGGACGCATTCACTACACGGCCGACACCATTTGGTTCCAACCCTCAGCCCATGTGGACGAAATGATCATGAAGACCTGGAAGCCAACCGTGGTCAAGGCTGTCAGCAGCGACGAAGAAACCCTTGACGTTACGGCCAAGATTAGTGAAAATGGCAACGAGCTGAGCCTGTATGTGGTCAACACCACCGATAAACCGGCCGATGCCGTGATCAACATCGCCAATTTCAAGGGCTTCAAGTCCAAGGCCACCATCACGACCATCGGTGGTTGCGAACTGACGGATTTCAACACCTACACCGAGATGAACAAGGTGGTACCCGTCACCAAACAAGGCAAACTGGCCACCAAGAACGCCACCTATACCTTCCCGAAATACTCGTTCACCGTTATCACTGTGAAACGCTAATGGGATGCCACCCCGTCAGGGTTGGCATCCCATAGAGCAAGATTTGCAAAGCGACAATAACCACCTTTTTCCTATTTTTGTACACCCTGCCCGACGATGATGTCAGGCAGGGTGTCACGTTTCAATAGACAGCCATGGATGTACAGGAAATCAGCAAACAGGCCTACACAGCCCGCATCAACAAAGTGATGGATTACATCGGTCAACACCTCGACCAACCCATTGACCTATCCGTCATGGCCGATATCGCCTCATTTTCTCCCTATCATTTCCACCGCATTTTCACCTACCTGCTCAACGAAACCCCCAACAACTTCGTTTCCAGGATCAAGTTGGAGAAAGCGGCTCAGCTGCTCCACGACAGTCCTCGTAGCAGCATTACGGACATCGCCCTTCGCTGCGGTTTTAGCAACGCGTCCTCGTTCAGCAGGGCTTTCAAGCAACATTTCGGCGTGAGCGCCACCGACTTCCGGCAAAAAAGCAAGGCCATATTTGTCAAAGATGGTCTGCGGTATAGCAAGGATGGCACATTGATCAGCAAGATTGGAAAAGCCTATGAGCCAGTTAAAGGCCACCTTTGTCCTGTCGAACTTAATCAATTAATCATGATGAAAACAACCATCGAAGTCAAGCAAATGCCAGCGTTGCAACTGATCTACTGCCGGCACATGGGCGCGTTCAACCAGATTGGACAAGCCTACGAGAAACTGTTCAAATGGGCAGGCCCCAGAGGACTGGTCACGCCCACTTCCAAAACCGTCACCGTTTACCACGACGACCCCTCTATCACCAGTATAGAGAAGGTCCGTCAGGATGCCAGCCTCATCGTGGATGGCGATGTGAAAGTGGATGGCGAAATCGGTAAGTCCACCGTGACAGGCGGCAAGTACGCTGTTGGGCGCTTTGAACTCAAGGAAACGGAATTCGAACAGGCGTGGAACACCATGTGTGCCTGGCTCACCGAAAGTGGTTACCAACCAGGCGACGGCTCCACGTACGAATTGTACCACAACGACTACAACGCCCACCCCGAACACCGCTTTATCGTGGACATCTGTATCCCGGTAAAACCCCTCTAACCCGCTGAACCCGCTGGACCCGCTGAACTCGCTGGACCCGCTGGACCCGTTGGATGGCACCCCCGCAGGGGTTGCCATCCTTGGCTCTCTTTACAACGGTTCTCTGCCATTTGTTTTAAAGTTTTAATCCCGCTCATTTATAACCAGCTTTTAATCAGTCACCTTTAACAGTCTGATATCGAGCAAAATTATTTTTGCAGATTGTTGTTTTCCTCAATTGGCATGGTCATATTTGTAACCATACAAATAAAAGCATTTGCAAAATACGGATTGAAATCGTATATTTGTACGTATAAATATAGGTAGGATTATGGATGCAAAGTTGACATTGAAACTAGACAAACACGTCATTGACAGAGCAAAGGGTTATGCTTCTTCTCAAAAAAGGAGTCTTTCCCGCCTAATCGAGTCATACCTAAAATCGTTAGTTGATACGGATAAAACTGAGATTAAGGATACTATTGAGATTTCTCCTTTCGTAAAGAGTCTCCAGACGGGGGTGAAGATTCCAGCTGATTATGATTACAAAAAGGCATATGGCGACTATTTAGCAGAAAAACACAGATGATAGAGAAGTTGTTTTTAGACACAAATGTTGTCATTGACTTGCTTGGTGAAAGAGCCACTTTCTATGTATCTGCTGCTAAAATAGCTACGCTTGCAGATAAGGGCATTGTAGAGATATATGTTTCAGCATTGACCTATTCAACAGTTTATTATATTCTCGCAAGATTTGAAAATCCGGAGATTGTAAAAGAGAAAATCGGAAAGCTTAAGGTGATTGCGGAAACATGTGATTTAACAGATAAGATTATAGATAAAGGCCTGTTATCAAAGTTTTCAGATTATGAGGATTCATTACAATATTATTCTGCTGCAGAAATGAATTGCAACATAATAATCACAAGAAATGGAAAAGATTTTAAAGAATCTGACATTCCAGTTATGACACCTGATGAATATTTGAATAGTTTAAAAACGACTAAAAACTACACCAAATAAATAGCATTCCTTAAACTTCTCCACTTCATATCTCTGTCCTCAGATAGGTTGGCCGCCTTTACCGGAGTCAGCATGCCAATACTCATATGAGGCCTTTCATTGTTATAGAAGCCTACAGCAACCGACACGGCGGTAATAACTTCATCGATATGCCTGAATACCAACTACTAAGGTCTACAACCCCAATCACCCATCAACTCGTTTCCGCCTCTTCACCGCCTTGTACACTTCGAAGCCCAGCACGCTCAAGCCACCGGCCAGCGCAGCCACCAGCAAATCAGCCAAACGCGGTTGACCGAAGGCAAACAAGTCGCGCAGGAACGGTACCGTCAATGCAGCGGTCAACGCACCCAGCGCCAGTCCCAGGATCCACTTGACGCTGGGGTTGGGCGTTTTCAGGATTTGGAAGATGTTTTTCTCCCTGGAACGCCAGGTCATGATGGTGCCAAGGTTGGCCATCAACAAGGTGGTAAACGACAGGGTACGCACGACCTCATCGCTGTATCCGCGGTACAAGCTCCAACCATACACGGCAAAGACCATGGCCATCACGGACAAACCGTGCAAACAAGCCGTCAGGATTTGCTGGTTACTGAAGAAGGCCCCTTTTGTCGAACGAGGCGGCCGCTTCATCAACGATGCCTCGGCCTCTTCCGACTCAAACACCACCGAACAAGCCGGGTCAATGATTAACTCCAGGAAGGCCACGTGCATGGGGAATAAAAGCAAGGGAGCCTGTGCAAAAAAGACCGGCACCACAGACAGCCCGATGATGGGCACATGGATAGCCAGGACATAACCAAATGCTTTTTGCATGTTGTCGTAGATGCGACGTCCCATTTGAACCGCCGAAACAATGGAAGAGAAATTATCATCGGTCAACACCAATGAGGCCGCTTCCCTGGCCACGTCCGTACCACGGTCACCCATGGCAATACCAATGTGAGCCGCCTTAAGGGCAGGCGCATCATTCACCCCATCTCCCGTCATGGCCACCACCTCACCATTTCGCTGCAAAGCATTGACAATGGTCAGTTTCTGTTCAGGCACGACCCTGGCAATGATGGACGTGTCACGCAAAGCGGTACTCAGTTCATCCTCTGACATCGCACGCAGCTGGGTACCCGTCAGGCAGTGGTCGCTGTGGGTCAATCCGATTTCCCGACCAATGTTCTGAGCGGTCACCGGGTAGTCGCCCGTCAACATAATAACCCGTATACCAGCCTGGTAGCAGGCTTCAACAGAATCACTCACTTCCGGTCTCACAGGGTCGGACAAGCCTATCAATCCAAGGAATTCAAAGTCAAAATCGTGCTGGTTTTCAGGCAAACCTGTGANNGGTGGATGCAATCGTCGCTTCGGCCACGCCCAGCACCCTGAGTCCGGCTGATGCCATCCGCTCAATCGCAGCCTCGTAGGGCGTGGCATCCTTCAAGTGACAGAGGTCGAAGATGGTTTCCGGAGCCCCTTTGGCCGCAATGACAAGGTGATCAGCGTCCTTTTGCCGGTACACCCGCGACATGGCCAGCATTTCCCTAGTCAGGGGGTATTCACGGAGCATGCTCCAGTCGTGGTGCAGGTGTTCGGTGTCGGCCAAATACCGGTCGCCCATGACGAGAATGGCTTTTTCCATGGGATCGTTGGGGTGCGTCTGGCTGGCCAGGATACCGTATTCAATCAGACTGTGGAAGGCTTCAGGAAAAACAGAGGCCTCTCCCACCTTTAAGAAGGTTTCCTTGTTGTACAGTTCGCTCACTGTCATCTTGTTTTCCGTCAAGGTACCCGTTTTGTCTGTACACAACACCGTGGCCGAACCCAAGGCTTCAATGGCATTGGGCTTGCGGGCCAACACCTTGTGCCTGGACATACGCCAGGCCCCCAGCGCCATGAAAACGGTCATGATGACGGGAAATTCTTCGGGAATGACGGCCATGGCCAGGGTCAATCCGGCCAGGATACCGTTGAGCAACTGACCCCTGGTCAGCACATAGACCACCACGACCAGCACACAGAGGGCGACGCCCATCAGCGCCAGCTTATTCACCAAGGTGCCCAACTCCAGCTTCAACCGGGTGGGCGAAGGCTTGATGGAGCTCAAGGCCAGCCCGATGCGTCCCATTTCAGTGGCTACACCAATCTTTGTGACTTCAAACACGCCGTTGCCCTGTACCACCAACGTGCCCGAAAAGAGGTAGGGGGTGTCATCACCGCCCATTGTGTAGGCCGACGCACCATCGGTTTCCTGTGTTCCCTCCCGTTTGCGAACGGGCACT
>DOBD01000045.1:0-174 GCA_003506275.1 Bacteroidales bacterium
TTCTACCAGGCCGGGTATGGGGGGCACGGCGGCTTCCGACCCGGTGCAAATCAAGAGGTTTTTACCTATATATGATTGGTCGTTACATTTGACCTCCAATCCGTTGGAGGTTCTTGATTGAATCATTGCTTCACCTTTAACCACGGTGACATGGTTGACTTTCATCTTGCTTTC
>DOBD01000045.1:285-496 GCA_003506275.1 Bacteroidales bacterium
GATGCAGCCTTCGTTCAGGCAGACACCACCCATGCTGTTCTTTTCAAAGAGAATGACGTTGAGGCCTTGATGGCCGGCGCGTTCGGCGGCTACGTAACCGGCCGGCCCGCCACCGATAATGAGTAGATCGTACATAGAAGTATGTTTAGAAAAGGTCTGTTTCAAGGGTTTCAATTTCGACCGCAATCTGTTTGAGGAAGCGGGTGGCTTC
>DOBD01000045.1:568-2641 GCA_003506275.1 Bacteroidales bacterium
AGCGGCTTCGGATGCCAACAATTCAGGGGCAATGCCGCCCTTGCGACAAGCCACGGCTACTTCCTTGAGTTGACTGGCCAGGCCTGCGAGGGATAAGTCATCGGCGTTGCGGACAACGGGCACCATGAGCCCGCGGTCGGTATCAACGGCAAGTCCCAAATGCACCTTCTTGAAAAGGCGCATGCTGTCACCCAGAAAATGACTGTTGACGTTGGGGTATTGTTGAAGGGCTTTGATCACGGCATAGCAGACGAAATCGTTGACCGTGATGTTGGTGTTGATACGACCGTCCTCGAAGGCCTTTTTAGCCCGTTTGCGGAGCGCCATCAGGTTGCGGGCATCGGCTCCCAGGTGGTGGGTAAGCTGAGCGGAGTTTTGCAACGATTGATGCATGGCCTTGGCAATGAGCTTGCGCATGTTGGACAACTTCTTGTCATCGTATTCGTTGCTGTAGGTGAAGGCGGCGGCCGGTGTCAGGTCGGCAGCGGTGATGGCGCCTGCGAGACCGGTGCCTGATGTGGGCACCTGAAGGCCTTCTGCGGCTACTTTTTGCTTGGCCAGGGGGGTCATGGCCGGACGGTTGGCCAGAGCGGCCTGAACGTCACGTTCGATGACTCGACCATTGGGCCCCGATCCGGGCACATCAGCCACATCTACCACTTCCTTGGCGGCCAATTGCTTGGCGCGGGGGGAAACAGCCTTTAGACCACTGGTAGGCAGTTGAGTTAATGGTGCAGCCGGTGCTGGAGTCGCAGCGGCCGGAGCATCCTGGTTGGAGGGTGCAGGATCAGCGGCCTTGGGTGCCGTTTCCGGCATCGGAGCGGCTGGAGCCTGACCGCCCAATAAACCTGTTACGTCTTCACCAGGCTGACCAAGAACCATCATGTTTTCCAGGACGGGTACTTCGTCGCCTTCTTTGTAGAGGGATTCCAGGATGACGCCGTCTTCGGGTGCTGTTTCCTCGAAGGAGGCTTTATCGGTTTCGTACGTAAACAGGATATCGCCTTTGGCGACAGTGCTGCCTTTGGGTTTGATGTCGGTGATGATGCAACTTTCAACTGATTGCCCCTGTTTGGGCATAATAATCACTACGGCCATGATTGCTTTATTTGAATAGAACGTTGAGCGTTATAGTGGTAACGAGACCGCAAAAATACAAAAAAGCACTTGTAAATACAAGTGCTTTTTGCAGGTTCTAGAATAATATATTTGATTACTTCAGGGCGATGGTGACCACCGACTTGGCCGGAATGGTCAACGACAGCGTGCCGTCCTTTATTTTGGCGCCTTTGAAGTCGGCCATGACCACTTCGTTCGGTTTTTCAAAACTGTTGTAGGTAGCCAGTTCTTTGGCAGTCACAATCTGACCACTGACCGATTTGGCGGTAATTTGCCCGAGTTTGCAGCTGGTTTCGATCGCATTTTTGGGATCCAGGTTGACGATGGATACGTGAATCACCCCGTTGGCATCCTTGGACGCGCTCACATTCATAGCCTGCAGGCTGCGGGTGCCGACGGTATAGGAAGGCGAGAGCAATTCGATGGGCAGGTTGGTGGCATCGTGGTGCACCTTATACATGTTGTAGATGTGGTAGGTGGGAGTCAGCACCATCTTGTCGTCCTTGGTCAGCACGATGGCCTGCAACACGTTGACCATCTGAGCGATGTTGGCCATGCGGACACGGTCGCTGTGCTTGTGGAAGATATTCATGGTGGTGGCACACAACAAGGCATCCCTCAGGGTGTTNNATACCAGGCGCCCCATTCGTCCACGCAGAAAGCCACGCGTTTTCTGGGGTCGTACTTATCCATGATGGCGGTGTGTTTGGTGATGAGTTCATCCATAAACAACGCCTTCTCCATGGTGGTGATGTATTCGTCTTCGGAGAATTGAGTGGCGGAACCCTTGCCACCTGGCCCCCAGCCTTTGGGTACGGTGTAGTGGTGCAGGGAAAGGCCCCACATCTGACCGGCACCGACATTTTTCATCAGGACTTCGGTCCAGTTATAGTCGGAGGAATTGGCACCACCGGCGATTTTCTGCAGACGGTTGTCGCCATAGTTGCGGCAATA
>DOBD01000112.1:0-3918 GCA_003506275.1 Bacteroidales bacterium
GCTCGTTGTGATGGCATCGTTTCTACGGCCTCCAGGTCGGTTGCCAGTTGTGACAGCCTGTTCGTGTCAATAGGTAATGAGGCCTCCAAGTGAGCCTTTCTTTCCAATCGAGCCCTTCTTGAGAAATCGCTGGGGGTTGAAAAGGCGTTATTTTGTGGGGTTTCAAACACCAGACTGGGGCTGATGTGGGCCATGAGCTCGGACGTCATTCCATAAATCCTGGCCACATCGGCCGGTTTGCTAAAAGACCCACCCTTTCGCCTGTATTTCAGGAGATTGGACACCACTTTCGCTGAAAGGCCAGCCTGCCTTAGTGTCAATGAATCAGCCCGGTTGGGATTGAATGGTCGAGGGGGTGTTGAACGCAGCTTGTTGGCGTTTCCGGCATCACCTCGCCTTTCTACCGTATTGGTCGATTCGTATGACACGGCTNNCCAACCACGGCCGTCCCCAAGGCTGCCGTCAACCGGGGCATCCACCAGTTTTTCGACCATATAAGCCCTTGCGCCAGTACTACCAGGACAGTCAATGTCCATACGGCCGCTTTTTCCCGCTTGGTTAAATAAAAGAGATCCTTCCACATAGACTGTTAATTTACCGCAAATATACCATTATTATACGGTAATTTATCAGCAGGAGGAATTTTTGACGTATCTTTGTAAGGCATTCATCCCTCACGGACCATACCTACTGTCATGAAGCAACTGTTACGCATTGCCAGCCGCTATCATTTGTTGTCTTTGGGTGTTGCTGGAGCTATTCTGGCAGCTTGCCTGGTTCAAGTACCCCAAATGGATAAGGTGCCCATCATTCCGAACATCGATAAAATCGTGCATTTTACCATGTTCTTTACCTTCAGTCTGCTCTTTATTCTCGAGCAGTGGTTGGTGAACGCTCATTGGTGGAAGCGCCCTATTCCCTTATTTCTGTTGGCGTTTGTGTTTTCTGCTTTTTTAGGCGGCATCATTGAGGAACTTCAGGCCTACGCCACCAGTTACCGATCGGGCGATATCGTGGATTGGTACTTTGATATGGCGGGATCCGGTGTCGCCATTGTGCTGGCCGGTCTTTACCGACTGCTTGGACCTGTGATCAAACCCTTGTCATAAGTACGCTACATCATCAAACCGTCCTTCATAGAAAAAACCCTGTCGCATAGACCAGCGAGTTGGGTGTCATGCGTGACAATAATGAAGGTTTGTTGCAAGGCCTGCCTCAGGTCGAAAAACAGCTGATGCAATTCCTCCTTATGCTGAGTATCCAGGCTACCTGAAGGCTCGTCGGCCAGTACCACATCGGGACGGTTGACCAAGGCCCTGGCCACAGCCACACGTTGGTTTTCCCCACCAGACAATTGCGCAGGTTTGTGTTGCAACCGATCACTCAAGCGCAGGTAGTCCAGTACTTCCCTGGCCCGCTTTTCGGCATCGCGTCGGGATACACCGGCTATCAACGCGGGAATCATCACGTTTTCCAGGGCGGTAAATTCGGGCAACAGTTGGTGAAACTGAAACACAAAACCGATGTGTTTATTCCTGAATGCCGCTTGTTCCTTGTCTCTCAAATCGCCAACGGAGCGACCTCCGATACGGATACTGCCACTGTCGGGTTTGTCAAGGGTGCCCAACATCTGTAAAAGAGTCGTCTTGCCAGCGCCACTGGGACCTACAACGGCGACGATTTCGCCGGCTTCCACGTGGATGTTGACGCCCTTCAATACGTGTAGGTCGCCGAACGATTTGTGTAGGTTGATGCCTTCTATCATGGTTTGGAGGTTAGTTGTTGAATGACATAGGCTGCCATGTGACAGCCGAAAAGTACGGGCATATACGAAACGGTACCCGTCGTTGACCGTTTGTTGGGTTCGTTTTCCAACAGTATGACGGCCTCTTTTTTGGCTTGTTCCGTGGAAAAGACCACAGTAAGCCCTTTGCTGAAGCCTCGCTCGCGAAGACTGCGCCTGACCACTCTTGCCAGAGGGCATTGCGTGGTGGCGGCCAAATCGGCCAGCTTGATCTTGGAAGGGTCCACCTTGCCGCCAGCCCCCATGGCGGAGACAACGGGAATACCCCGTCGCAAACACTGTTCCAACAGGCTGACCTTGGGGGCCAGGGTGTCAATGGCATCGACCACAAAATCATATCGGGTGGTATCCACCAACGTTGCAACAGTCTCCTCTGTCAGGTATTGTTGCTTCAGGGTTAACACGATGGACGGATTAATGGCTTNNGGCTTTGAGGCGTTCACCCATTACTTCAACCTTGGCTAGACCAAGCGTGGTCATCAAGGCTGGCAATTGGCGGTTAATGTTGGAACGTTGCACCGTGTCTGCATCAACCAGGGTCATCTGGCCCACTCCGGCTCTAGCCAATTGTTCGGTGGCTGCCGATCCGACACCTCCCACGCCAACAACCAACACGTGAGCGTCAGCCAACCGCTTGACGGCCTCTTCACCCAACAACTTGATTGTACGCTGATTCCACGCCTCCATACCGAGATTTTGACGCACAAAGATACTGATTCCCCTTTAATTACCACCACAGGCTGATACCCCATTTTGCCTGATGTACCCAGCCATCGGGTCGACACAGCGAGGCCAGCAACACGTAACGACCTTGGGGTAGCAACCGCCCTTGATTGTCGGTGCCATCCCAACAACACTGGTCGTGAGGCCCCAGCCAACGGTTACGCAACCAATGCCTGACGGGGCGTCCAGCCAAGTCATACACGGTCACACTCACCTGAGCCGGTTGATCCAACGCCAAACCCAGGCACAGCGCATCGCTGTCACCGTCACCATTAGGCGTCAGCCAGGGTTGCTCCAGGGTGATCGGTTCAACCTTCCTGACTGCTACAGCCCGGTATTGAGTATTGCATAAACCCGGGCTACCATACCCACTCAGATAAGAAGCCGATACCCAGGAATCCGCCTCAATGGATGGCATATCCGGATGGATTTTCTCCAGGGCCACGCCTTCCTTTTCGCTCATGAGTTCCTGGTGCCAGGTAGCCGAATAATTCACCTCATCAATAACACGGCCATCGGTGGTCAGCAACACCAGGTTGCCCTTGTCATCAGGCAAGGAAGGGAGTGAAGGTAGGGTCAGAAAACGCCCCAGACTGTCGGCAGCCCAGGCCTCAGCCAACGCATCACCAGCCGATGACAACACCCAGTAAGAACCCGGCATGGCAGGAATTCGCTCCGTCGCCAACCTGACCGCTGCTTTAAAACGTCCATCCTCCGTTCGTGATGTCACACACACCATGGAAAGGTCCACACAGCGGGCCGAACGGTTCACGACTTCCACGTAATCGTACCCCTCTCCAACCGGGTTAAAAAGCAGTTCATTCACACTCAGACCAAAACTATCTGGCTTCTGTGGCAAACCAGCTGCCATACACGTATCACCCATCACCACATCACTCAANNAGGCTGACCCGTTGGAACAAAGGGGCTACCGCCACCGCTTCAGTGACAAAAGCCTGTCCTCCCCATAGCTGAAACCTGGACGGGTCGCCGGCGAGATCAGGTTTCAGCCCCTTGGAAAACAAGAGTGCCACCGTGATTGAATCGGGCAAGGCCAGCCTGGTCACCCTGGGTGGTGTATTATCCGGATTTGACCGCCTGACGGAGTTGGGGCGTCCCGGTGTTCCTCCCGTGCTGTCCACTGAGGCCGTCCAATTGGCTCCATTGCCACTCAGGTTGTCAGTATCCAAACATTCAAGGCTCCAACCGCCCTCTTCTTTAAAGCCTGAACCGTACCAGGCTTGTTGGTAATGAAGGGCGTTCACCACCTGTCCCTGAGGCGTACCTAGCCAAATCACCCTGTCCGTGTTGGCTAAGGCAGGAAAGGGTGAAAGCGCCAGCACAGGACATGTGATATTCAAGTGAGTAGCAGCCTCCTTGCCACAAAGAAG
>DOBD01000112.1:3963-4248 GCA_003506275.1 Bacteroidales bacterium
GGCAATCCCACACAAGGCTCAGGATCGAGCATGAGCTCGGTAAACACCAGACTGCCATACACCCCATTTTCCACTGCACCTACCCCTGGTGGAAGGGCCAACCAGAGTATGCCTATCGAACAGTGTACTAGGGCTTTTTTTCGAACGCTCACCCAAGAAACCATGTTTTTTACGTATTTTTGTCCCCAAAGGACGGGTTTTCAAGACAAAGGTAGCGGAAATCCGCCTCTTATTAAACTATTATTCACATTTTTCTAACCTAAAATGAAAGTAGCTATTGTTGGT
>DOBD01000141.1 GCA_003506275.1 Bacteroidales bacterium
CTACATCTTCGGGTTTGAACGTGCAAGCTACTTGAACTTCGCTGTAGCCCATAAGGTCAACGTGTTTGTTATAGCGGTTCCAGTCGGCAATAGTGCCCAACAGTGAACCACCGTTGCTGCTCATGATGGCAGGTAACGTAGCACCCAAACCAGCCAAATTCTGGCTCAAGGGTTTCACGGTACCAGCATCGTTGTAGTTGAAACTGTATAAGGAAACATACCCTTCTGGGATAGGCCTGAAGCCGGCAACCGACACTACGCAGGTATCCTTGAAGTTACCATCGGTGGTAGTAACCACGATATACACGACACCTTCCTTGACAGGCGTCACCTTACCGGTAGCATCCACGGTAGCCACACTTTCGTCGCTGCTGGACCAGGTGATGTCACGTTTGGTCGCGTTAGACGGTAGCACAGTGGCGGTAAGATCGATGGTGTTCAACAGTTTTACAGTGGCGCTGTCCTTGCTGACTTCGACACCGGAAACAGGAGTAGCACCAGGAACCACAACCACATCGTACGTTGCCGAGAAAGAAGGATACGTTACGGATGTCACTTTGATGGTAGCAGTACCCGTATTTAGCGTATCTGCGGTAACAACACCCATGGAATCAACCTTGGCTATCGTTGGGTTCAAGCTTTCCCAGACCACCTCATTGTAGGTTGCATTAACCGGGGTGAACACGGCCTTCAACGTGGTGGACAATCCAATGGGCAGTGCTTTAGCAGCAACGGTATCGGCAGGCACGATGGAAAGACCGGTAGCAATGACTTCTTTCAATGCCATGTATTCAATCTTGATTGGCTTGGAAGCCGGTGTGCCTTCATAGCTGAAACTCCAATGCGTGGCACCATTATAAAAGACCATACCATCCAGGTGCGGTTTTCCAGCCAGGGCAACCTTGTAGACAAAAGAGCGACTGCCATCATTGGGATACGTAAACTTGTACAGGCTGATTACCTTACTGTTACCCATACGGAAAGCCGCTTGTTTGCCAGCATCTGCCGTATCAAACGTTATCTTGATGGCCAAGGTATCATAATTAGCCACATCGTAGTAGTGGATACCATCTCCCCATCCTTGAGCCGGGCCGATGAGTTGCTTGGAAGCAGCACCATCAATGGTACCGGTCTGATCAATCTGAATATGGGATGGACTGACATACGGCAAGGAATACAGATTCACATAGCCAGCCGGGAATGGATTCACAGTTACCACGCAGGAATCCATGACCGTGCTGTCAGCCACAGAGGTCAATTTGATGACAGCCTTGCCCAACCCTACGGCGGACAAAGCACCGTCTTTAACCGTCACTTTATTCGTATCGCTTGAGGTCCAGATCACATTCTTATTGACTGCATCCATCGGGAAAAGAGTATACGTCAAGGTGTCGACTTTACCGATTTCCAATGCCAGCGCCTGTTTTGACAACGAGATAGAAGCCAGTTGAGCCGTCTTGACAGCTACATAGTCCACATTGAAACGGATTTCACCGTCCACGTCGTTTCTGAATTTAATGGCACCTAAAAGTACAGCCATTTTTCAGACCATAATAAGGCCTGTTGCGATATGATTCAAAACCGACAGCAATTGATACGACATTGGTAAAGGTTGGCATCCCATAAGAAGGGTGACATCCCATAAAGAGGAGGTACTAAAAATTGAGGGGTTCTACCAGGTAGCCCAAGAGGCGAAGTTGGTTGATCAAACCGGTTTCGTCAACAAGGTGCAAGCAGCCAACGGCGATGAAACAGGCATGACGGTTGAGATAATCAGGCAATACCTTGACCCAATTTAAGTTACGATTATCCACCATCGCATGCTTTTCTTCAGGCGACCAATCATCATCGTTACCCAAACTGGCTAAAACCGACAAATCGCCAGCCAGATAGGCATTATTTAGCTTCTCGACCTTAAACGACGTCATCGACGAATCCTTTATCGTTTCCACCAACAATTCCGCTTGACGTTCCAATGAAAGGCTGTTGAACAAGATATCAATTTGCTGATCCACACTCTCCAAACCGAGAACAGGCACCCCCATTTCCACAGCCTTCCGCCTTAACAGATTATCCACCGGCTCCGGTTGTTCCGTTAACCCCAAGGCTTTCAGTTGAGCCATCAAGGCGTACAACGTCCCGATGTATAATGGTTTCACTTCATCGAGCAACGATAAATCAACGTCTAGCGTACGCCTGATTTCCGCAGCGACCAATGCATAGTCATCAGACGTCAGCAATGATTTCAAGGAACGATCAGTCATACTGACAGCCACCAGCATTTTCTGCGCCACTAAGGAATCATCCGGCAACTCCCCCACAAACAACTCCGAAGCCTGACACAGGGCAATCAACGTATCAAGATGAGGAATACTGGAAGGCTCAACCAAGTGGTGCGTACCAAACAAGTAACTCGAAACAGCCTTATCCGGAGAAGTTATCTTCCAGCACAACTGAGCCGACAAACTCGTTGTCAGCAACCAGGAAACAAGCAGGAATAGCAGGTGATTGATCTTCATGAGTTTTTGAAACGCAAAGGTTGAGCGGCATTGACACCGGAGAAACGGCCGTTCTCGTACACGATCATACCGTTGACTAAGGTCATACGAACACGGTGATGCAACGTCAAACCGGCATAGGGTGACCAACCACATTTGGACAGCACCAAACTGTTGTCGATGGTGAAAGGAGCCGATGGATCCACCAACGTCAAATCGGCGTGGTAACCTTCCCGGATAAAACCCCGCTTGTCCACCCGGTACAATTGAGCAGGAGCATGACACATGCGAGCGACCACCTGTTCTTTGGTCAACACCCCATCAGCAGCCAATTCCAGCATCAATGACAACGAAAACTGTACTCCAGGCATACCGGAGGCAGCCGTCAACGCATCCCCCTCCTTCTCCGACCAAACATGCGGTGCGTGATCAGTGGCCACGACGTCAATACGTCCCTCAGCCACAGCCATGCGCAAAGCCTCCTTGTCCGACCTGGACTTGATAGCAGGATTGCACTTGATGGCCGTCTGCAATAACGCATAATCACCTTCGTCAAACCATAAATGCGGTACACACGCCTCACCTGTGATCTGTTTATCAGCCAAAGGCCCGGAAGAAAGCAACGATAATTCCCTTTCCGTACTCACATGCAGCAAATGCAACCTGGTGTCATGAGCAGCCGCCAGTTCAACGGCCCTGGCAGCCGATGCNNAGTTCAACGGCCCTGGCAGCCGAAGCGTAACAAGCCTCCGCCGTACGGATCAAAGGATGATAGGAGATTGGCACTATGCTACCCGTCAACGCCAGGTAATGAGCCTTGTTTGCCGTGATGATACCTTCCGATTCAGCGTGAACAGCCACCACGCATGGCAACTCCTTAAAGAGGCCAAGCAAGGTTTTCTCATTATCCACCAACATGTTACCCGTTGACGAGCCCATAAAAACCTTGACACCGCAGACACTGGAGAAATCCGCCTTCAGCAATTCGTCGAGGTTGTCGTTGGTAGCCCCCAGGTAAAAAGCGTAATTAGCCCATGCATGAGCAGCCCCCAAGGCCATCTTGGCCTCCCAAACGTCCAAAGAAGTGGTTTGAGGCTTGGTATTGGGCATTTCCATAAACGATGTCACCCCACCAGCCAATGCAGCCATCGTTTCAGACCGCAAATCAGCCTTGTGAGTCAAACCCGGCTCCCGGAAATGCACGTGGTCATCAATGATACCCGGCAAAAGCCAGCATCCATGCGCCTCAACTACCTCCGTTTCCTCCCTTACACCTGAAGGCACCTCACCTTCATACACACGCTGAATCAAGCCATCGGTCACCAAAACGGACCCTGTAACGCTCCTACCCTCGTTGACAAGTAAGGCGTTATGTATCAATAAGGATTTCATTGCGACTTTTTGGGGTAGGTTCTGAACCAACTGCGCCAGGTCATCTTGATGACACCAAATACCGCCTCGTTGAAAATTCCCCCGTTCATCTTGGAGACACCGAGTTCACGATTGGCAAAAATGATGGGCACCTCCTTGATGGTGAAACCACATTTCCAGACAGTAAATTTCATTTCAATCTGGAAAGCA
>DOBD01000310.1 GCA_003506275.1 Bacteroidales bacterium
CCTAAGCTACACGGACTTTCAAGTGGTCAATGGAGTGACCTATTACTATCATCTTTGTGCGAAAGATACCAATAACAACCAAGGCTACGTAGGTCGAACCTTAAAAGCCACTCCGTTCAACATAAAACCAGTCATTCAATCGTGTCGTGATACCATCATCCATCATGCACCTGGTTGTATGACCGCCATTAATCTGAATCTTAGGGAATCGATTGATCCGGATGGTTTGATAACCGGCTATCAATGGTTCCAAGATGGTGTTTTAGTAGACACCTTGCCGACTTTGAATATGGCTTTCTCTCAAGGTTCTCATCGAATGATGGCCGTGGTTACGGACAATGATGGTGCAACTGATACAACATTTTTTCTTGTCTCAATAGATGCTGGATATTATGCGTTCGACAAACCGGCGGCCGTTCACCCAGGTATTACAGATTTGGGGTTGAAGTACGTGTTTGTACCAGAGGCCAATGGTACCATGCAGTTGCTTTCAGGTTCTTTCGACAAAGTGATTGACGTTGCCATTGCAGGAGAGATCAGTTCGGTTAGTTCTGTTTCATCCGATACTGTTTTGTATTTATCGTCCACCGAAAAGACCTTACACTGCTTTGACAAACGGGGTATCCCCTTGTGGAGTCTGCCATTGGGTGGTTATTTGAAAGCGTCAGTAACCATCGATATTCCCAGCGACAGAGTTTACGTTGGCGTTAGCAACAACAATCTGTTTGGTATTGATCGCTCGCAAGGTAAAGTCGTGTGGAGCTATAGAGCCAGCAGTCCCATCAGCCAACCTGGCATCTTGACGCTAAACCAGCAGTTGATTTTAGTAACTGATAATGGTACTGTCTTGCTGTTTGATTTGAACCGTGAGCCGGTAGATAAGGTGCTGACACCATCCGGTAGTCTGGATTTGGGCGCTCCGGTCAGTTCGGCTGCAGCGATTGATAAAGAGGGGTTTGTCTACGTTGTTTCTACTAACCAACAACTCGTGAAAATGGCGCTGGGACTGCCTTCCATGGTTGATTCCGTGCTTTGGTCAATCAATATAGGCAGTCCTTGTACGACCGCTCCTGTAATTGGTTATGATGGAACCTTGTATATCGGTGGATCAGATGGTCTGCTACATGCATTTGACGGTTCTGATGGTTCTGAAAAATGGTCCTGTTCACTTGGGAGTCCGATCACTTCTACTGTTTCACTAAATGAGTATGGTAGCATCTATGTTGGGACGAAGGCAGGGGTGTTTTTCGCACTTTCTGAGTCTGGTGAACAGCTTTGGAATTATGTATCAGGCTCAGCCATTGCAAACGCGACGGCCTACTCCGAGGGCTTTGTTCTGTTTGCCAATCAAAATGGTGAGTTGTTTAAGGTATTGGATCCTGTCATTGCCAACGCAGTGCCAGCAAGAATTGAAGCGGTTTGGTCTAGGAATGAGGCGGCCGCTCCATCGAATTTTTCGCCAGCTACTCCCATTGATAAACGGCCACAGTGGGGCACCTATCAGGGCAACAACAGGCGAAGTGGTGCGCAGGCCGATGCGATAACAACATATATTGGCCATGTTGATGATTCTAGCCCTTTCTCTATAGTTGTTTCTCCGAATCCTTTCACGACCAGTCTTTCTGTACGTGTGGTGATTGATGAGGCCTCTATGCTGCAATGGTCTCTGTATGATATGTTTGGAAAACAACTCATGAAGTCGGAGGTTGGTCAACTTGCTGCCGGTCAACACTGGTTGCAAATTAATGCGAGCACGCTTCAACAGGGATTTTATTTACTGCGTGTGATGGCGGGTAAGGAAGTCCTCTCTACGAAGGTTATTCGTGAATGATGCTCAATAGTAAGCAAACAAGCTTGGTCAAAGATGGATCTGCCTTGGAGGAGGCACTGCTCACCCTTATTTGGTTACCGATAGCGATACTAGCGTTATAAATAGGGGTTCCATCTCCCCTTATGGGATGCCATCCTTTTTCGAGGGATGCCATCCTTTTCAAAAGGATGGCATCCCATATCTTTAGAAGATCATCGCGGCAAAGCCACCGCGGCGGAGCATCCAGATATCGATGGCGCTGGTGTGGTCTACGCGGCGTTCGGAGATGGAAAAGGCTTTATCGTGTTCACCGTCGGCGATGAGTCGGAGGGTGTGGGTTTTGCCAGGTGGCAGGAAGTCCAATTTGATTGTCGTGCGTTTGGGCCTGTTCTCGCCGTTGATGCCACCGAGGTAGAACGTGTCGTTCCGTTGACGCATCAGAGTGAGGTCACGACCAGGGTATCCGTTGATTAGTTTGGTGTCGTCCCACACGTTGGGTACCACTTTCAGAAGGTCTTTAACTGGTTCGGGGAGGCTGAGGTAGCCGTCGGGCCGGTCGGCCAGGTGCTGTATCCCCGACTCGAAGACAATGCTCAAGGCCAGTTCGTGCCCGTAAGAGGTGGCATGGGGGTGTTGGGAGTTGGTAAAGGTTACCGGAGTATAGTCCATGGCACCGACCACGTTGCGGGTAAAGGGCATCACACAATTGTGAGCCGGTGCCTGCCAGGTGAAGTCAGGGATGTTGTTGTACCATTCAGCCCCTTTGACTGACTCCAAGGTCATCAGGTGAGGGTAGGTGCGGCTCCAACCCCTTGGCACCAGGCAACCGTGGAAGTACACCATCAACTTAAAGGAAGCCGCATCCTTCAGGATGTCCAGGTAATATCGAATCATATCCTGCTTTTCGCTTTCAAAGAAATCAACCTTGATACCGTAGATGCCCAGGTGCTTCAGTTTGGCAAATTCTTCCAGGCGGCTTTCGTGGGTCAACAGGCGGTCGCGAGGAGTGGCTGACACGCCGGTGTGTGGACCGCCTGAGTTATACCAAATCAGGGGTTTGATGCCCTTGGCGTGGATGTAACGTAAGGCATCGTCCAGGTTGCCTCCGTTGCCCATGGCATCCCATTCCCAATCGAGCAGGGTGTAGGGCCATTGCATCTCGACAGCCAGATCGGCAAAGGCACAGACCACCTTGAAGTCCTTGGTGCCATGGTTGTTCGACCAGTAATTCCAGGACGCCTTGCCCGGTTTGATCCACTCCGTGTTTGTCAACGAAGTGGGGGTGCTCACATCCTCAACCAACGTTGATTCCACCAGGGTCGACAGACTGCCGACCACCACGACGCGCCAAGGGGAAGCCCAGGGGGTGGTGATGGTGGGTTGCGCGGCGCCTAGGCCGTTGCCGTCTCTCGGATTGGGAAACGCCAACTGATATTGATTGGGGGATTGTTGGTTCGACAGTTTCGTGCCGCAGTATGTTTCATTCAGATCGGCCTCGTGAATAAGGTACCAACAATCAGCCTGACTGGCTTCAAACAGCCCAGGGTAACACCAATCCCGTTGTGTAAAAGAACGTTTTTGATAAATGTACACCCCTTCGTTGGCACTGTTCCAGGGTTCCAACCAACAGGCATCCCCTTCGTTGACAAGGTATGAGGTCAGTTCTTCCTTTACCAGGTGGCTGCCTTTTTTGTCGGGAAACGCGTACCTGAAGGTAAGGCCATCGTTGTACAGCCTGACCACCAGGTCGAATGGTGACTTGTTGCTGTTTACAAAGTGGAACGTAGCCTCGTTGGCCTGATTCTTACGCTGTAACCGTTTGCCGTGGCTG
>DOBD01000074.1 GCA_003506275.1 Bacteroidales bacterium
CGGATGATGGCGGTGACGGCATTACCCCTTCAGCCCTGATTAAAGAAATCGATGAAATACGCGACAACGAAAACATCAAAGCCGTCGTCTTCCGCCTCAACTCACCAGGAGGCAGCGCATATGCCTCTGAACAAATCTGGGAAGCCATTGGCGCCCTTGATGCTGAGAAACCGGTCGTGGTTTCCATGGGCAACCTGGCAGCATCCGGTGGCTATTACATCGCCAGCAACGCCAGCAAAATCGTTGCCTCTCCCATGACATTGACAGGCTCCATTGGCATCTTTGGTCTCTTCCCCATGGTTGAAAAATTGACAGACAAAATTGGATTGTCGTTTGATGTGGTCAAAACCAACGCCATGAGTGATTTTGGCGTCATCGTCCGACCCATGACGGCCCCTGAAAGACAAAAAATGCAGCATTTTATCAACAATGGTTACGAACTCTTTGTCAACCGGTGTGCCGCCGGCCGATCCATGACCCCTGACGCCATTAAACAAGTGGCAGAAGGTCGGGTTTGGACAGGAGCCAAGGCAGTAGAGTTGGGATTGGTTGACGAACTGGGCGGACTGGATAAAGCCATAGAAGTCGCAGCCGGGCTTGCCAAGGTGACCAATTACCAACTTAGTTATTACCCGGAGAAAAAAGACTTCATGACCGTCCTGTTGGAAAGTGTTACTCAACAGACCAAAATCAACGTAGCCATGGCTCTTTTGGGTGACGAATACGCCCCCTTTGTCAAGCTAAAAGCTTCAGGCATTCAAACCGGCGTATTGGCAAAAATGGATGAGGTAATCATTCGCTGATCATGACAACCATGAGCAGGACATCCCCCTACCGACTACTTTTGCTGCCCATCTCCTGGCTCTATGGCTTGGGAATATGGGTGAGGAACCGTTTGTTCGACCTGGACATCCTGCCAAGCCTGACCTATGACCTACCGGTGATCAGCGTGGGTAACCTGACCGTTGGAGGAACCGGTAAAACACCCATGACTGAATACTTGGTCGATTTACTGGTACCCCATCATCAGGTAGCTGTACTGAGTCGGGGATACAAGCGCCTAAGCAAAGGGCTACAAGTGGCCACTCCTCAATCAGGGCCAGATGAGATAGGGGACGAGCCAGCCCAAATCCTTCACAAGCATCCCACAACCATCCTGGTCGTTGATGCCAACAGACGTAATGGGCTGGACACCTTGACCAAGATGAGAGAACCAACAGTCGAGGCTGTCGTGATGGACGATGCCTACCAGCACCGTTACGTGCAACCAGGGCTCTCCATCTTGCTGATGGATTACAACAGACCTTTGGGTAAGGATTTCCTGTTGCCCGCTGGCAACCTCAGAGAACCAGCTTCTCAGACGAAACGGGCCGATATCCTGATATTTACCAAGTGTCCACCCGACCTGCGCCCGATCGAGCGCCGTCTGATGGTCAAGAACCTCAAGCAAGGAACTCACCAATCTGTATTTTTCACCACAATGGTGCAAACCACCTTCCAGCCCCTGATTAACCCCATAANNAGTGAAGATGACCCTGCCACGAAAAAACTCTCTGAGCCCGACCTCTCCGAACACCCCGTTTTGATCATAGCCGGTATTGCTGACCCCCACCCCTTTGTCAGCTATGTGCAAACCATCAGACCCGATGCACAAACACTGTTGTTTCCGGATCATCACCGCTTCAACGACAAGGATATTGCCCACATCAAAACCACCTTTGAACCAATGATGGCAGAAGGTGGCGTGATTGTCACCACTGAAAAAGACGGTGTTCGCCTGCGTGCCGACATACGACTTGAGTCCCTTTGGCCATCCATCTACCTGGCACCGATAACCCTGCGCTTTCTGGATAATGAAAGTGCCCTATTCAATAAAAAAATACTTGATTATGTACGCATTAATAAACGACACAGCCGCGTGGATCAGACAACGCATGCCCAATAAACCCGAAACAGCCATCATTTTAGGTACAGGCCTTGGCGAACTGGCCAACGACATCACCGAGAAGACAGAAATACCTTACGAGACCATTCCCAATTTCCCTGTTTCAACGGTAGAAGGTCACAACGGCAAGCTCATTTTTGGCAAGTTGGGGAAGGTTGACATTGTGGCCATGCAAGGCCGATTCCATTACTACGAAGGTTACTCCATGACAGAAGTCACTTTTCCTATCCGGGTATTCAAGGCCCTGGGCATTAAAACACTCTTTGTCTCTAACGCCTCTGGAGGATTAAACAACACCTTTGAGATTGGCGATTTAATGATTATATCCGACCACATCAACCATTTCCCCGAACATCCCTTACGCGGCAAGAACGACAACCGGCTGGGCGTGCGCTTCCCCGACATGAGCGACGCTTACTCAGCCCGTCTGCGCCAACAAGCCAAAGAAATTGCCAAACGCCACGACATCGCTGTCAGAGAAGGCGTCTATGTGGGCACACCTGGCCCCACCTTTGAAACGCCGAGCGAATACCGTTATTTTAAACTGATCGGTGGCGACGCCGTGGGCATGTCGACCGTACCCGAGGTCATCGTTGCCAGGCATGCCGGCCTTGAAGTCTTCGCCGTCTCTGTCATCACCGACCTGGGTGTAGAAGGCAAAATCGTGGAAGTATCACATGAAGATGTTCAGAAAGCAGCTCTTAAGGCCCAACCTAAGATGACGACCATCATGCGCGAACTCATCCAACCGGCTCAATGATGGAAAAAAAACGCACCCCCATCAGCGAATACGGAGAATTCGGCTTGATTCGTCACCTGACAGGTAGCATCAGGCTGACCCAAGCCTCCAGCATCGTGGGCGTAGGAGATGATGCCGCCGTGTTGTCGTACGAAAACGAGCAGGTATTGGTGACCAGTGACCTGTTGTTGGAAGGTATCCACTTCGACCTGACGTATACCCCTCTCAAGCACCTGGGTTACAAAGCCGCCGTTGTCAACTTCTCAGACATATACGCCATGAACGGCCAACCCAGGCAACTGATTGTTTCCATGGGCATATCAAAACGCTTTTGCGTGGAAGACCTGGATGATTTGTATACAGGCATGCGACTGGCTTGCGAAAACTATGGCGTGGACCTGGTCGGTGGAGACACCAGCGCATCCATGACTGGTCTCACCCTGAGCCTTACCTGCATTGGGGCAGGCGAGAAAGGCCGTATCGTCCTGCGCAGCGGTGCCAGGGAGAACGACTTGATTTGTGTCAGCGGAGACCTGGGTGCCGCTTATATGGGACTACAACTGTTGGAGCGAGAAAAACACGTTTTTCAACACACCAACGAACCCCAACCAGACTTCACCGGCAAAGAATACTTGCTTGAACGTCAACTCAAACCCGAGGCCCGCAAGGACATCATCGAAAAACTGGCTGAACACGCCATCCTACCCAATGCCATGATCGATATTTCTGACGGCCTTTCTTCCGAACTGCTCCATCTATGTACCAATAGCGGATACGGGTGCAGGGTATACGAAGACAAGATACCCATCGACTACCAAACCGCGGTCCTGGCTGAAGAGATGAATCTCAATCTGACCACAGCAGCCCTTAATGGTGGTGAGGATTACGAATTGCTGTTTACCGTCCCCTTAAGCCAACACGAAACCATCAACACCCTACCCGGCATCAAGGTAATTGGCCACGTTTGTACCAAAAACATGGGTTGCAGACTGATAACCAGGGATGGTCAGGAAATTGACCTCAAGGCCCAAGGTTGGCGTTCAGTTTAGTTGGTATACTTATGCGTCATTCTTGCATATTATTCAACTAATTGAACGAAAAAAGCCCATTTCATTTGGCAATCCTCGAAAGAATGGTTATTTTTGCGGCTCGTTTGTATTTTTATTCATCAAGAGCCGAACACGCATGAAGGACAAATCAAACAGATTACTACTAATCAAGGATTTGATACGCAACAACCGGATAGGTAGTCAGGAAGAGTTGTTGAATTTGCTACAAGAACACCACTTCGAACTGACACAAGCCACACTGTCCCGTGACCTGAAACAGCTGAAAGTCGCAAAAATGCCCGATCAGGACGGCACCTATGTGTACCTCCTGCCAGAAGATGCCGGTATTACCCGTCAGACCTGGGTGCGACAAACCGATCTGAGCCGATACACGGCCAGCGGCTTTCTATCCATCGACTTCTGTGGCGTGTTCGCCGTGGTCAAAACCAAACCGGGGTATTCAGGAAGCATTGCTGCTGATATCGATCAGAAAACATCCTCGGAAATCCTGGGAACAATAGCCGGCGACGACACCATCCTGATTATTCCCCGGGAACATGTTTCCAGGGCCGATCTGCTAAGGGTCCTCGCCGATGTGCTTCCCATTCAATAAACCGACGACCATTTCCGTCTATTCGGGGCCGCCATCTTTTTCAGCTATTTTTTGCAACATGACAACCGACATTGAAGTTCTTATAGCCGACGCCTCACACGTTGTCTACGTCGACACCATTCTCAACACCATAGCCGCTGCCGCTAAAGTCAGAGGTACAGGTATTGCACGCCGTACGCCCGAGTACGTGACACAAAAAATATTGGAAGGCAAAGCCATCATAGCCCTTGATGGTGCCGATTTTGCCGGATTCTGCTACATCGAAACCTGGGGCAACAAACAATTCGTAGCCAACTCCGGCTTGATTGTCGTTGAACAGTATCGAGGAAAAGGATTGGCCAAACGCATCAAACAAAAAGCCTTCGAGCTTTCCCGCAGCCGGTACCCCGATGCCAAAATCTTTGGCTTGACCACGGGAGCCGCTGTCATGAAAATCAACTACGAACTGGGGTACCGTCCCGTGACCTACGCCGAACTGACCGACGATGAAGCCTTTTGGAAAGGCTGCCAGAGTTGCGTCAATTACGACATCCTGCAACGCCAGAACAGACGCTTCTGCATGTGCACGGCCATGTTGTACGATCCAGCCGAACATACGAAAGAGAAAAAATAAAGATTGCTATGAAAGAAAAAGTCGTATTGGCATTCAGCGGAGGTTTGGACACCTCCTTCTGTGCCAAGTATTTATCTGAAGAAAAAGGGTATGATGTCTACACCGCCGTGGCCAACACCGGTGGATTCAGCGAAGAAAACCTCAAAACCATAGAGGCCAACGCCTACAAATTGGGGGCTGTCAAGCACGTCGCCCTGGACGTAACCAAAGACTACTACGAAAAGAGTATCAAGTACATGATTTACGGCAACGTACTCCGAAACGGTACTTACCCGATTTCAGTAAGCTCTGAACGCATCTTTCAAGCCATCGCCATCATTGAATACGCTAAGGAAATCGGAGCCGACTATGTGGCACACGGATCAACAGGCGCCGGCAATGACCAGATACGCTTTGACCTGACTTTCAACGTCCTGGCCCCCCACATCAAGATACTGACGCCCACCCGCGACATGATTCTGACCAGGGAATATGAAATCAATTACCTCAAACAACACGGGTTTGAAGCCGATTTTAAAAAGATGGAGTATTCCATCAACAAAGGGCTTTGGGGCACCTCTATCGGTGGTAAGGAAACGCTGAAGTCAGACCAAACATTACCCGAGGAGGCCTATCCATCCCAATTGACGGCCACTGGTGAAGAAACCTTGACCATTGATTTTGAGGCCGGAGAAATTGCCGGGGTCAATGGTGTGGCTTACACTGACAAAGTCAAGGCCATT
>DOBD01000160.1 GCA_003506275.1 Bacteroidales bacterium
TGCTGAAGGCCAAAACGGAGAAGAAAGGCCGCACCCGCCGTGCCGGTACTAAAAAGAAAGTTGAGGCTCCTGTCGCTGCTGCTGCTGCTGTTGCAGAAGCTCCCGCTGCAGAAGCTCCCGCTGCAGAGGCTCCTGTTGCAGAGGCTCCTGTTGCTGAAGCTCCCGCTGTTGAAGCTCCCGCTGTTGAAGCTCCTGCCGAAGAGGCTGCCGACCAAATNNCAGAGTAAATCCATCATACGACACCTGATGAAGCCATCCGACACCTGTTGGGTGGCTTCATCCATTTAAACCCTGTCACGATGTTCGAATCCATCAAGCGGTTGTCGTTCAAGCATAAGAACAACAAGTTCCACTACTACTTGATCAGTTATCTGAGGATGCTGACTCCTGGTTGGTTCTACCAGCAACGATTGAAGGCATGGATGGCCAGCCTGGCTGCCTTTGACGAGAAATATGTACGACAACGGGTGGATTATTATAACAAATTGAACGGAGCACCTGTTACGCTTTCAGACGCCAAACCCTTGCGTGCTTTGTGTTGGCCCAAAAGGCAAAAGGCATATTATTTTGATACCCTTGAGATTGCCAGATATTTTAAACTGCAGGCCAACGCTTCCTGGTGTTTCGGTGATGTCACTCATGTGCCTGAACAACCCTCCCTGGTGAAAAGTCGCCCTATCAAAGGGGATAATACCCGTTCTGTACTCTTGAAAATCAACAAATCCAGGCATTTTTACTTCGTCAATGACCCACGTCAGTTTCGTGATAAAGAGCCCCTGATGATTGGTCGATTTAACATCAATCAAGCACACCGGGCTGACTTTATGGCTATCTATTTTGACCATCCCCTTTGTGATATCGGAGACGTCTCAACCCGTAAATTGTACCCCCAGTGGCAAAAACCCCGGTTGACTATCGACGAACACCTGAAGTATCAGTTTATTCTATGCCTTGAGGGTAATGATGTGGCTAGTAACCTCAAATGGGTCATGTCGTCCAATTCGTTGGCAGTGATGCCAGCGCCCACCTACGAAACATGGTTCATGGAAGGTACGTTGATCCCTAATTAACACTATGTGGCCATCAAAGCCGATTATTCAGACCTGGAAGAGCGGCTGACCTATTACATGACTCATACGGAGGAGGCGGAGGCGATTCTGGCGCATGCGCATGACTATGTCAAGCCCTTCATGAACACCAGGCAGGAACACCTGATTTCTTTGTTGGTGCTGAAGAAGTATTTTGTACAAACAGGGCAACAAGCCATCTTGGGAGACGAGGCCGGGACTGACTCAGTCTTTCAGAGCGAAGGTTGAATGGCCAATCAGGTATCCGTCGGCGAACAATTCCGCACGGTAACTTCCTGGGTGAAGGTATTCTTCCACATCCCAATAAATGGTTACGTTGACATCCTCGCCTTCGTATTCGATGGGCCGTCTGGCAGAGTAACTGATGTATCGTTCTTCAAAGAGGAAGACGTTGTCGTTGCGTTTGACCAGGACGGTTTCATCGGGTTGAACAATGCGGAGGTAGATATATTTCTCTCCTCTGGGCGCTGAAATGTTCTTGCCGATAACGAAATTGAATTTCAGTTGGGCCGTCTTACTGATACGAGTGGCCTTGCGTCCCCTGTCTGTCAAGGCTTCAATGCTGATGTTTCTGGCTTCCAGGATGGATGCCAGGGTTACTTTCTCGGTCAAGGCCTTCTTTTCTTCAGACAAGGTCAATACTTGCTCCCTTTCCTGGTGGTAGCGCTGGGTGACTTCCTGGTTTTCTTTTCTCAGGGCTGTGTTGATGCGGCTCAAGGAATCTATCTGAGCGACATAGGTCTTGATGATACCCCGTAAGGTTTCGAGTTCTTTCCGGAGTTCGGAGATGCGTTTGGCATTGGTCGCCTTGGTGATTTTCAGCTCATCGAGCAAGCGCTGAACTTTATACCGTTCGTTATCGAGCAATGAGGCCAGGGAGTCGTTCCCAATTCGTAAACCATAGCCCTCGTACTGCAACGTCAGTTGGGAGTATTCGTCGGTCAAGGCTTCCTTCTGCAATTCAAACTCCTGGGTCATCTCACGGATAACAACATCCTTGTTGCGCAAACTCAGTCCCAGGTATACGAGGCCACCTGCCAACAGGACGACCAGGATAATCAAAATGACGACGTTTCTTTTCTGCATGCGTTTACATCTGAAAGCTGCCCGCGTAAGAGCAAGGCTAGGTTGACGTTAGTTGCTGGCAAAAGTACAAAAAACGAGCCACCCTGCCAAGGCAGCCCTTTTTTTGGGAGCCTCATTAGTTCTTAAAAAAATGCAAAAATGAATTACGGAAAATTTTCTTTAATAAAAGAAATGCGTACCTTTGTCCCACTGAAATGAAACCATCCGAAAGGGTGCCTTAATAGGTAGAGGTTTATACAAGAATCTGGATTTTAGGTATCACGTAAAAAAAGAGCGTATATGTCAAAAGTTACTGTTGTCGGTGCGGGTAATGTAGGAGCAACCTGTGCCAATGTTATGGCGATCAACGAAGTTGCCAATGAAATTGTCCTGTTGGACATCAAGGAAGGTGTGTCGGAAGGCAAAGCCATGGATATGATGCAGACGGTTACCTTGTTGGATATTGATTCCAAGGTGATTGGTTGTACCAATGATTATGCCAAAACGGCCGATTCCGATGTGGTGGTCATCACCTCCGGACTCCCCCGTAAGCCTGGTATGACACGTGAAGAACTGATTGGCGTCAACGCTGGTATCGTCAAATCGGTGGCCGACCAGATTCTCGCCTATTCTCCCAATGCCATCATCGTCATCATCAGTAATCCCATGGATACGATGACGTACCTGACGCTGAAGGCTACTGGCTTGCCCAAGAACAAAGTAATCGGTATGGGTGGCACGCTGGATAGCTCTCGTTTCCGTTACTACCTGAGTAAGGCGCTCAATATCAATCCCCGTGAAGTGGAAGGCGTGGTGATTGGAGGTCATGGTGATACGACCATGATTCCTCTGAAACGCCTTGCCAATGTCAAGGGTGTATCCGCAGAGAGCCTCTTGGATCAGGCAACGATGGACAAGGTTGTCGCCGACACCATGGTGGGTGGGGCTACCTTGACCGGTCTGCTGGGTACTTCCGCCTGGTATGCTCCCGGTGCAGCTGGCGCTTACCTGGTTGAATCCATCCTCAAGGACCAGAAAAAAATCATTCCCTGCTGTGTTTACCTGGATGGTGAATACGGCCAGAAGGACATTTGCATCGGTGTGCCTGTCACCATCGGTCGTAACGGTTGTGAAGCCATTATTGATTACAAACTGAACGCCGAAGAACAAGCGTTGTTCAATAAAAGCGCTGACGCTGTCCGTTCGATGAATGCTGTTTTGAGTCAATTGGGCGTTCTGGCTTGATTGACTTTTGGGTAA
Source organism: Bacteroidales bacterium (assembly GCA_003506275.1). Taxonomy (GTDB): domain Bacteria; phylum Bacteroidota; class Bacteroidia; order Bacteroidales; family UBA1402; genus UBA8389. The sequence goes on from DOBD01000160.1 coordinate 3,414, forward strand.
CTAATAGGGGTGTCCCTGCCGGTCAACGGTGGGGGCATCTTACTTTTTGGCCCAACCGTAAGGTGCATCCGCTCAAAAAGTGTACTTTTGCAGGAAATCCATCTATGATGAGGCGATACATGATTATAGCGGCGTTGATGGTTTTGGGTAGTCTTCCCTTGACCAGGATAACGGCACAAATCCGTTTGGTTGCCCCTGACAGTATGGTGGTGAGCATGAACGAAACCAAAGCGACGCCCACCATTGTTGACCGCATCAACCGCATTGAACCTGGCAAAGGCTACGTGCGTATTATTCAAGATAACGAGGTGGCCAATCGCATTGGTCGTCCGGTAAGCACCTTGGATGACGGCGCTTCCAGGCAGGTGGAAATCGATGGTTGGCGCATACAGGTGTTTGCAGGTAACAATCAACGTCTTTCTAAAGAAGAAGCGTTTAGAAAGGAAGTCGACGTCAAGTCTGTCTTTCCTGAGTTGGCGACATACGTGCGCTGGACAGCCCCTTTTTGGCGCTTGCGGGTGGGTGATTTCCAAACCTTCAGAGATGCCAGCAATATGCTGGACCGTCTGAAACGAGCCTTTCCCAGCTACGGACGAGAGATGTCCATTGTCAAGGAAAAAGTCCTGGTGGATCGTGAATAGCCTTTTATTTAAATAAACTAGTTGATATGGTCGATAAGCGGGTCATACTGGCCACAGAGTCCAATCCGGTGCAGGAAGCAATGGCTGCCCACTACAAGGAAATCC
>DOBD01000210.1 GCA_003506275.1 Bacteroidales bacterium
TACTGAGATGTAGCACATAGGCGGATCACTGCAGATGGTTCCCACCCAGGATACGGTCAATAAGCAACGTTCGCTGTCATCGGCACCGGCGCTGATGAGGACGGCCGGCAGGGGGTAAATCATGGTGCCGGGCTTCCAGTCTTTTTTCATATTACATCAATTGAATGTCTTCCTGCTGTATTTCACGTTCGCAGTAATGGCATTTGAGGATAATGGGTTTGGAGCTGATGACTTCGAAGCTGGTCTTCATCGGCTCGANNTTGGTGACGCACTTGGGGTTGGGGCATTTGACGATGCCCGTAAAACGTTCGGGCAGGCTCAGTTGCTTTTTCTCAATCACCTCGTAATCCTTGATCACATTGATCTTGGCAAAGGGGGCGATGAGGGCGATGCGGCTGATTTCCGCTTCGGCGTAGTAACGGTCGGCGATTTTGATGATACCCTTTTTGCCCAGTAATTTACTGTTCAGATTGTTACCTATGGTGATTTGATTGCCGACCCTGTCGAGTTTCAACAGCGCGACCACCTTGAACAACTTATCGGAAGGAATGTGGTCGATGACGGTCCCGTTTTGCAAGGCTTTCACCTGGAGTTCTTTTTCGTTGGTTGTCATGTGATTGCAGATTAAATCATGCCCAGGGCATTGCATATCATGGCTTGTCGGGCATAGAGTCCGTTTTTGGCTTGTTCAAAGTAGTAGGCTTTGGGGCTGCTGTCTACGTCACGGTCAATTTCGTTGACCCTGGGCAGGGGGTGCAGGATGCGCAGGTTTTCCTTCGATCCTTCCAACATATCCAACCGCAGCGTGTACACGTTTTTCACCTGCTCGTATTCCATGGCGTCCGTGAACCGTTCCTTTTGGACCCTGGTCATGTACAGGATGTCGGCTTTGGCAATGACCTCGGGACTGAAATCGGCCAATTCGGTGAAGGGGATGCCCTTTTCTCTGCAGAATAGTTTGTAGGGATCGGGCATCTTCAGTTCCTCGGGTGCCACGAAGGAGAAGGTGGGTGAAAAATGGGAGAGGGCCATCAACAGGGAGTGAACGGTGCGACCGTATTTGAGGTCACCCACCATGACAACGTTCAGGTGGTCGAGGTGGCCCTGGGTTTTCCGGATGGAATACAGGTCGAGCATGGTCTGGGAGGGGTGTTGGTTGGAACCGTCCCCGGCGTTGATGATGGGTACCGACGTTACTTCGGAGGCGTACCTGGCTGCTCCTTCCAGAAAGTGCCGCATGATGATGATGTCGGCGTAGTTGGAGACCATCTTGATGGTGTCGTTGAGGGTTTCCCCCTTTACAAAGCTCGACGTCGAGGCATCTGAAAAGCCGATGACGCGACCGCCCAACCGGTTGACAGCCGTCTCAAAACTCAGGCGGGTACGGGTGGAGGGCTCAAAGAACAAGGTGGCTGCCACCTTGCCTTCCAGGATCCGTTGATTGGGTTGGGCTTCAAAACTGGCCGCACTGTCAAGGATCTGAAGGAGTTGTTCTTTGGAATAATCGGTGATGGACACGATACTTTTGGTAGGCATACGCATGGCTGGCTTGAACGTTAAGGTAAACCGTTGGGCAAAAGTACGAAAAAGGACGGTCTATCGGCCAAAAAAAACACCGTGTTTTTCGGGCGCCCTTTATAAAAGAAAACGTATTTTTGTCTTGGATAAACCCCTACGCTATGTTGTTGAAAAAAATTCTGTCAATCTTTTGGTGGTTGTTTGCGGCCGGTCTGTTGCTGGCCATTTTAATGTTTACCCTGATTGCCAACGGGAAAATTGGGTATATGCCACCCATCGAGGAGTTGGAGAATCCTAAAAACAACGTCGCTGCAGAGGTTTACAGCGCTGATGGTAAGGTGCTTACTACATTCTATCATGAAAAAGCAGGCAACAGGGTGCTGGTGGGCTACAAGGATTTGTCGCCCGTACTGGTCAAGGCCTTGATTGCTACCGAGGACGTCCGGTTCAGCAACCATTCGGGCATTGATGTCAAGGCTTTGTTCAGGGCTATTATCAAACGGGGACTTTTTTTCAACCGCAACGCCGGCGGGGGTAGTACATTGACCCAACAGTTGGCCAAGCAATTGTACACGCCCAGGGCAGAGAATAAATTGGAACGCTTGTTTCAGAAACCCATCGAATGGGTGATAGCCGTCAAACTGGAGAAATTCTATACCAAGGAAGAAATCCTCACCATGTACCTCAACCAGTATGGTTTTAACAACAATGCCGTGGGCATCAAGACGGCTTCCTGGGTGTATTTTGGCACAACGCCGGACAAGCTGACCTTAGAACAGGCTGCCACCTTGGTCGGTATGTGCAAAAACTCAACCCTATACAACCCCAAACTTCACAACGAAAGGACCAGGCAGCGGCGCAATGTGGTGCTCAATCAAATGTACAAGGCCGATTACATTACCAAGGCTGTCAGGGATTCGGCCCAGGCCTTGCCCTTAGTACTCGATTTTCACAAAGTGGACCACAAGGAAGGCCTGGCACCCTATTTTAGGGAATACCTCCGGCAAATGCTCACCCACAAGAAACCCAAACGCAGCAACTACGCCAGCTGGCAGGCACAGCAATTCAAGGATGATTCCCTGGCCTGGGAGACCAATCCGCTGTACGGCTGGTGCAACAAGAA
>DOBD01000056.1:0-173 GCA_003506275.1 Bacteroidales bacterium
GATCGAACGGTAGACTGATATCCCGAAAACCACCCTGTCTGGATGAAAAATACCGATTGCTGAATACAGCCGGGTGTATCAGTACAGTGGCTGTTTCGTTCAACGCCAGAAAAGCCTCCAGTCCACCGGTGTGGTCGGCGTGCGCATGCGAAAGAAACACATAATCAACGGCT
>DOBD01000056.1:202-3977 GCA_003506275.1 Bacteroidales bacterium
GTCCCGTATCCAACAAATAGCGGGTCGTATTCGTTTCCACGTACAGACAGAGACCATGTTCGGTTTCCAGTGAAGCGTCTGTACATCGGTTGTCAGCCAGGACGATCAGTTTCATGGGTTGAGTGGTTGCAAATCCTCTTCAGCATCGGTGTTACCCTCCCTGGCGTGCTTGTGTTCACTATTGCCCTCAACCAATTTGTAACAACGACGGCATCGGAACCAACGTTTACCAAAATCCACATTACCTCCCTCGATCATGACNNAAAGCAGCAGCCATCGTCCGGCGCGCCTGTTCGTAGATCCTGGTCAACGTAGGCCTGGAAACATTCATCTTGACCGACGCCTGTTCCTGAGTGAGGCCCTCGTAATCCAACAGTCTGATGGCTTCGTATTCTTCAAACAAGAGTGTCAAGGATTCCAGGTCTCGAGCCGGGATACCAAAGGGCTTGTACCCCATCATCACAGGGGGAGCACTCATACGACGTTGTTGTTTGGGCCTGGGCATTTGGACAATAATTAGATGGCAACCAGATTAACATAAAGTAATAGCTTGGCAAAGATACGGCTTTTTAACGAACCATGGTTCACGTAAAAAACACGTTTTGCTCGATGTGCCGGGAAACAGCCTTCTCCTCCCCGATGAGCCAGACCAGGTCGTCTGCCAAAAGCAAGGTATCGGCATCGGGATTCACCAACTGCTTGCCCTGACGCTCCAGCCCTAACACCAGACACTTAGTCCTGGCCCCTATGTCCGATTCCCTCAACGTCTTACCTACCAAAGGCGATGCCTCGTTCAAAGGGATACCGGCACAGGAAATACGATCGCCCTTGCGTTTCCGGTTGTATTCCAGGATGGAAAAACCGTGCAGGGTCATGAACGAATGGTCCACAAACTGCAAGGATAACCGTTCATCCTCCTGATACATCCTCAGTTGGCTTTTCTTGCCGGCCAACCGGATGGAATCACCGGCTCTGAGCACATGATGGCCAGTTGGTATATTGATCAGCACGTCGTCCTTGGTACGGATACGAATCACCATCAGGTTGTAATTCGTTCGTAAGGCCAGGTCTTTGATCGCCTTCCCTATGAAAGGGCTGTCCGGTCTCAACCTGAAGGCACAGGTATAGAGTTTGTAGTCCAACCAATGGTTTTTTTGCATATCGCTCAATTGCCTGACCCCCTGATTTGCCTCTATCTTGCGGAAGTTTTCCTCCATGTGCCGTTCGTTGAGGTTAATCAGAAAACGCGATTCGATGTGCCAGAACCGCTTGAGCAACCACTTGGAACGCATGATCAACGCCAATACGATAAGGGCGAGCAACAAATTGATATACAATGGAATATCAAAGAATCGATTGGTCACATACAGCAGGGTGGCAAAGACCGCCGTCAGCCGCAATCCCACCAACACCAGCAAGATGCGTTGGTTGGATACTTTTTCCATCCATAGGTTGAGAAAAGACGCCGATTGGACGTTGTTGCTCATCATCGCCCTGAGGAAGGGTGACAAGGCAATCAAGGTGAGGATGTAACTCAACAAAGCACCGGTGGTCTGGTGGAACGTGGCGACCAGAAAAGGGTATACATAGTGAAGTGACAGAAACAGGAAAGCGATGACCACCACGACCAGGACCGTCATGTACACCAAAAAACCCTGTAACACCGTTCGCCAGGCTGATTGACTTTCCGTAGGCACTTTGGTCTCCCCCTGTTTATTCAGCCGTTCCAACCAGGCCGGCGGTAAAACCTTGACCAGCCACTTGTAAAGTGGATCGGCCAGGCGCATCAGGTAGGGCGTGGTGAAGATAGTGAATACCGAAACGGCAATGACAATAGGATACAAAAACGATTCGGTGACGTTCAACGTGATACCCAGACCGGCGATGATGAAGGCGAACTCTCCGATTTGACCCAGGCTGAAAGCCGATCGCAAGGCCGTTTGCAGAGGTTGGCCCGACAACAACAATCCCAGGGTGGCAAACACCACCTGTCCCACCAGCACCGTGACAATGAGGATCACCACCGACCAGGCGTGATCGACGATGATGGCCGGTTGTACCATCATGCCTACCGAAACAAAGAAGATGGCACCGAAAAACAATTTGAGCGGCTCAATAACTTTCTCAATACGTTTCAAATCGTGGGTTTCCGATAATATGGAGCCCATGATGAACGCCCCCAGTGCAGCCGAAAAACCGGCTTTCACAGCAAGCACCACCATCACCAGACACAAGGCGGTTGTAAGGATAAGCAACGTTTCGTCCGACAGCAGGTGTCTGACTCGCTTTAGAAAAGTGGGTACCAAGTAAATACCAAACAAAAACCACAGACAAAGAAAAAAAACCAGGCGGCTGAGACTGAACAGCAACTCGCTCCCATCCAACACCTTGCTGACTGATATGGTAGACAGCAAGACCATGAGCAAAACGGCCACCAGGTCTTCTACCACCAGTACCCCGAACACCAGCTTGGCGTGGGGCGTTTCCTTGGAACCCGTGTCNNACACCAGCTTGGCGTGGGGAGCATCCTTGGAGCCCGTATCGTTGAAAGCCTTGATGATGATGGTGGTCGACGACATACAGAGCATGCCACCCAGGAACAGTCCATTCAAAGTGGACCAACCCATCAATTGTCCGATCAACAAGCCGGCTGACATCATACCAGCCACGATGACCATGGTCGTGACAAACGCCGTTCTACCGACCTCCAGCAATTTTTTGAAGCTAAAATCCAGCCCCAACGCAAAAAGAAGGATGATCACACCGATGTCTGCCCAGGTTTGGATATTGGCGGTGTCGCGCACTTCCACGGGCAACAAGCCCAAATTGGGACCGGCCAATACCCCGGCCAACACATAACCCAACACGAGTGGTTGCTTCAACCATTTGAACAAGAGCGTCATGACACCCGCCGCACTTAAAATCAACGCCAGGTCAATGATCAAAGACGGCAAATGGGACATAGGCAGATGTCAGGGGGGTTGGTCGACTGTACAAACTTACGACATTTTGACGTTTTTAACGAATAATCTGTTATATTTGTCAAACCGTTTTCGGCCAATCATAAGCGCCGTACGCGTATTAATTGCTGTTATTAACTGTCGGCTAATTCATTGTCATGGTCTTAGACTCACTAAAAAACAGCGGCGCCTATACCGCGCTGCACCCCTTGTTTCAACAAGCGTTCGATTACCTCAACCAACACGACCTATCCGCCATGGAGCCCGGTAAGACGGTGCTCATCGAAGGCAAACTGACCCTTTCTGTCATGGAAGTAACGGGTAAAACCCCGGAGGCGGCCAAACTGGAAGCTCACAAACGGTATATCGACATCCAAACCGTCATCAGTGGCACGGAGGCCCACGGATGGCTGCCCATTGAAGCCTGCAAGCAGGAAAAAGCCCCCTATGATGCCGAAAAGGACATCGTTTTCTTCACCGACACACCCTCAGCACAGATTACGGTCAAACCCGGTGAATTCGTGATCTTCTTCCCCGAAGATGGCCACGCACCCTGCATCGGTCAAGGCCCCATCAAAAAGGCCGTGTTCAAGGTCCTCGTATAGCCCTCCAAACCCATCATCCCCATGCCCTCTCAGGAAAAAAAGAGCACGTTGAAAATTGTGCGGAACGACCCTTGGCTGGAACCCTATAAGGAGGCCATTCACGGTCGTTATGCCTACGCCAGGCAACGGGAAGCCGAGTTGACGTCCGGTGGCAAACTGGCCGACTTTGCCGACGCCCACCATGTTTTCGGCCTTCATAAGACGGCCGAT
>DOBD01000280.1 GCA_003506275.1 Bacteroidales bacterium
TTCTTGAAGAGAACCGATGTATCATATTATTTCTCCTGCTTCCGTTAATTTTCCTCAGTTTGTCTGCCCTTGTTTATAGCGACATTTTTAACTTCCCAATGTCCCCCCTTATACGGTCCCTTTCGCTCAATCTTTCCTTGCTTTTTTAGTTTGTTCAGTTGATACTTAACACCATCTTCTGTAATATCGCCCAACATCTTAGCAATTTCCGATCTGCTGGTATTTGGATTAGAAGTAAGGATTTCAATGATTCTATCCTCTGTTTTCTGGGTAGTTTTCTGGGTAGCCTCCTCAGAAACAGATGAAGGCCTGAAAAGTGTAACGGAAAAAATACCTTCTTTCTGAAAAATAGGTTTTGGTAATCCTGCATCCTTCATTAATTCTATCATGCGACCTATACCAGACCCTACTTGTTCAACCAAACGCATACGAGCAAACAATCCAAAAATGAGCGGGTTTCTCGAATGACTACGTTTGCCAAATTCCGATTCAGGAATGGCACTCACCAGACCGCCAGGGTTGCTGATTTCAACCCGGTTATCAAACACCTCTATGGTAATCACAGCTCCCTTTTCGTAATAATCACGGTGCGCCAAAGCATTGATGATGGCTTCTTTAAAAACGATTTCCGGAATTTCCCAGATTTCCTTACGGGGCAATCCACCTTGTCCTTCAATATCGTAGCGAATCGCTAGCTTGCCTTTTAGCCACTGTAGGGCTTGTTGGTATTGAGCATAAAGGTTGCCCCCAAATGGTTTGTCGTCGATGATAAAGCGTTTGTCCGTTCCCTGAAACGCAAGACAACGCACAATGGCCTTTTCTACAATGGTCTCAGGCTGCTTGCCAAAAAACAAGACGGCACCATTCTTAAACGTTCTTCCGTTAGTGTACAACCTTAAATTGTTGTACAGTTGTTCATTGGGCACACCGGTGCTAATCTGTGCCTCAGCCTTGAAAATGGGCAGGAAAGCTGCGTCTACCATGGTGGATGGCACAAACGCTTGACACGGGGCCTCATCAAAATAGATTTTGTCTGACTGCTGGAAAAAATCCCGCATTTGTTCTGCCGTTGTCAGCTTTTGAGTATTGGGCCCAATCCGAACAAAGATGGAACCCGACAGCACATAGGGCTTATTCGGCCCTGACGGTACTTCGATGACACCAATCGTTTTACCATCCACTTCAACCATCGAGAGATGACAAGACAATGGTGGAGTTATCTCGCTCAAACTGTTTTGAATGGCAGACCGCTTTGCGTTGTCTATGGTACAGCCAAGTAGTTGGTTGCTGTCATTCACACCAATCAGCAACGTTCCACCTGCTGCATTGGCAAAGGCACAGACCTCTTCAGATAACTCTCTAACCTTGTTGGGTACCGACACCTTGAACTCGGCATTGTAACCCTCGCCGGCGCTGGCCAACTGTTTTATATCATCCGAAGTGATCATCGTTTATACCCCATCATTGCTCACTAATTCAACCAAATACTTGGCATACATTGCCGGAACGGTCCAATGACCCATGTGATCAAAATGCTCAGAGGCGCTCAAGTACTTCAACAACTCAATGATGGTCGTACGTTTGTTCCAGTAATCATCCAGCTCGTTTTTAAGCCAGGTACGCCCTGCTTGCCCGTTTTGTTCTTTCTCACTTTGGGCTATGGCCATGAGTACTTGACGTAGCAACGTGTTGCTGAAACCATCGGAATTGCCCAAACCTCGGTTGCCAAACTCGGTTGGGGTTTTGAATCGAACCTGGTTGGCCTTGGTACTGAATAGCATTTCTTTAAATTCCTTGACGCCAAAACCACGAGCCATTTCCTGGTAAGCCCCCAGCTGGTTTACATTACTTCTCTCCAATTCCATACCCTTGATGAAGAAACGTTCTTCCGGGCTGAGGTTTTTCCATATAAAACTGTCGAAAGTCTGCGGAATCAGGTAGTCGTACGCCACCCGGATGGCATTGTTGATGATGGCCTCTACCGGACCTATGGTTTTCGCATCCCTAGGTTTGCTCAGTTCGTATTCGATGTTGATGTCGCCAATTTTTTCATAACCGGTTAGCACCTTCAGGGTAGCCGCATAGGCAGCCAACAGGTAATCGGCGTCACTGAAGTTGGGATCTTCCTTGTCTTCCAACGAACGCATGCTATCTATCTGATAACGAACTTCCTCCTGTAATTCAAAGGTGATTTCATCCGTAAAGGCGGTTGCTGATGTGGTACGTTTGCGCAACACCAGCAGTACAGTGCCTTTTACATAATTGCCTTCTTTGAGACCTCCGCTTTCTGTTTCGGTGGCAATATTCCAGGCTGCCGTTACATGAAGACCGGCACTCCATAATATCATGGTAAGTTCGGCCCATACGGCTGGACTTTGATGGGTAAACATCACCACTTGCATACCATTCTCGGGCATGTGATTGGTAAGGTTCCGGTATATTTCAACCATGCTTTGGTTGAAGTCCTGTCCGGTGCCTTTTACAGCAAGAACGCGCTTGCTATCTGTGTACCATTCAGGAAAGGCATTTTTCAACAACTCCTTATCCCAAGCCAGGAAAAATTCGGATAGTTCATGGTAATTGACAGCATCGGCATACGGAGGATCAGTGATCCAATAATCACTTGAATGAATAACACTTCTTGCATCACACAATTGAACAAGAGTTGTTGTTTTAATTGATTCATTCTTTAT
>DOBD01000169.1 GCA_003506275.1 Bacteroidales bacterium
TTCAGGACCATCGGCATGAAATTCTTCAACAGCGGGGGTATCCCCTTCCATAGCCGCCTGCGATATCCAGAAACCGGCCTCACCCGAATGCCTTTCCACACCATAGCCGTTGCGATAGCACAAGGCCAGCATATACATCGAGGGCACAAAACCGCCTTCAGCCGATGATTTAAAGTAAGAAAAAGCCTTGGAATAATCCTGCGTGCAGCCCAGTCCCTTGTAGAGCATGAAACCGGCATCGTACTGCCCCAAAAAGCGGGTCGAATTGGGAGCTTGGGCTGTCTTGTCAAAATAATAAAACGACAGGGCAAAATCCTGCTGAACACCCGAACGTCCGTATTTGTAGATGGTGCCCAGGTTGTGCCAGGCGGCGTAATAACCGGCATCGCCGGCACGGTTCAACCAATAGAGTCCAGCCGTGGTATCCACGGCACAGCCCTTGCCTTCAACGTAAAGTCGCCCGAGGGCATTCATGGCCATGGGGTGACCTTGCTCGGCCAACTCCAGCAAGCTATTAAACGAGGCCTTAGGGTCGATGTGTCCGTCAATGCCTGTGGCCAAGGCGATGGCTCTGGTCACCTTAAGGGTAAGGGAATCAGGCGTAGCGCCATACAGGCAAGGCAACCCTATCAATAAGGCGCCAAGCATAAGTAATCGGTGTTTTTTCATGATCGTTCCTTTGGGGTGTTACCATGAGAAGGATCCGTTATAGGCGGCTTTGGCTTTCTGGGCTGCCGGTATGGCGTTGATACGCCGGATGGCCAAGGGGGCAGCCTCATTGATGACTCTTACCGACTCATTGCGCAGCTCCTCATTGTTGTAATTCAAATAAATCGCTTTATCCCTCGACAGGTGGTAACGGTAGAGTTCAGCAGCAACAGCCGTGCTGTCCAGTCCGTAGTCCAATTGATGATCTTTCAGCTTTGTCCAGGAAGCAGCCATCTGCCCCATGACTTCATCATGAAGCTTGAGCGTCAGGTAGAAGTCGACCTGACGGGCACTCATGATCTTTCGGAAGGCGGCTAACTCATACCCTCGTAAATCCATCGCCGGGTCATCTTTTAAACGCTGATCGACTTCAACGGCCACTTCGGCCATGGCTGCCTGTTGCGTGGGAGAAAGCCTCAGCGTATCCTTGTTGCGCATCACCATGCGGCAGTTGTACGAACCCACGATTTCACCGGCCAGGAACAACTTTCTGACCAGCGGCTTTCTGTATTCCTTGGTGATTCGTTGACGACTTTCGTAACGGGCTACCTCATCATCAGGGTGGATGAAGTGATACGTGGCTTTACGAAGTTCCTGCTCATAAAGCAGGTTGCGGATATCGGCCAACTTAGCCGCATCCCGGATGTGACCGTTCAAGGTCATGCGGGCCATTTCTTCGCCAACAGTGGCGTTGGCCAAGAGTGTCACATCAGAAGCGTGTTGCTGGTACGCCTGTACTTCATTTCCTTTGAGAAAGGAGGGCGTCTGGGCAGTTGCCAAGAGACTCACAAGCAGGAACAGGCCTGCGTTCAAGGGTTTTTTCAGTTTCATGATACATTGATTAAGGTTTATACTTATTTACCACCATTCACGTTTGCCGGTATCATCAACCGTGAAAGGACGCTCTTTCCCTTCACTGTATTCGGGCACAAGCAACAATAGCGCATTGGAGGGTACTCGATCAAACGTTAACGGATCTGGGCCTTTGGCAATCTTGACTCCGATGGGTCGCCACTGGTTTTGCCAGTAATACAGCATGTATTTTTTCCCCGGACGAAACAGTAGGAATTTGTCCTGTTGCGCCAGAGAGACGCTGCGCAACTGAGTTTCATCGGGCTTCAGCAACTGGAGGCTTTTATCTTTTCGTAGCAAGCAGGGATAAGCGGCCGGCACCATCTTTTGGTCTTTACGAACCATGGGCAAATAGACAGCCCCACAACACAGGTCGGTAAAGACGGCCTTCCCTTCATTGACTCTACCCCACCAAGCCAACCGCCAGGTCAAGCCGTTAAGGACAGAAACGTAGGCTATATCATTGGTGGGGGTCTCCTGGTCTAGTTTCACCGCGATGTCGGCCACCCGCCAATAGTCNNACGCGTAACGTCCAGATAGTTGCTTGCCTTGAGGTGGCCTTCAGGGATTTCTTCAGCGGGCAATCGAGCGGCCAGTGTGTTCGGCTGAAGGCTGTAGGTCACGCGCAACACTTTGGAGGGTTCCCGGTGTACATAAAACCGATTGGGCGTATCATCACTGCCCATGACAAAAGGTATGGCCTCACCATGCTCGCCAAAAGCGACGTTCCAAAAATGAGAACCGGTTGAGGTAGCCCAAGCCGGGGTGTAATCGATGGTGGTGGCAATACCCATGGCACGAAACAGGTAGCCACCCCAGTTGGCCATATCTTCGCAGGCACCTTGCCTGCGGAAAAGGATTTGAGCCGGTGAAAGGAAGGCCGGTTCGGTTTTATCTTGTTGAACCACCCACGTATTGAAAAACCACTTTCTTAGCACCTCACACATGGACGAGCAGGCCTGCTTGACGCTGACCCCCGCAAGAAGTTTGCTGTGTTCGATGAACGCTTCTTTATATGATGTCCGCCATTCAGACCATGGTTCGCTCATGAATCGGTAGGGTAACAAATACTCGCAGAACCAGTCAAAGGGCAAGTGCTTTGCCCAGGGTTTATCCTTGTATTCAAAGGCTTTGTCGATGTTATCGATCAGATATGACGCCGAGAGCGTACGAAGGTCTTGACGGGTCACAATAACTGGGTGGAGGGGTTGTTTTTTGGAGAGTCCGTTGAAATGGCTGACGGCGGTTTTAAAATCAGGAAAGGCGAATTCATCAAACGGTACTTCACGACCCAGGGAATCGGCCCAATAAAAGGATTGCGTCTTGTGAGCAGGCATGTTGGCAATCAAAAAGCAGGCGGCCTTGAATTTCAACGGATCAGCAGCATAGTGATGTAATACACGTTCCAATTCTTTACGGTTGGCACCTGCTTGGTCAAGCGCGGCACTCACCGCCATCGGAAACGAAATTGGCGCATCGGCGGCTGACTGAAGCGGACTGACTGACAAAACAAGTGAGGCCAGCATCAAGCGTGTTATGTGTTTTCTTAGTTTACCCATTGGTCGTTATGATCTGGTTAGCAACACCTGAGCCAGTTGTTTGTAGCGTCTTACTTCGTTAGAGTCAATCTTTGGTTTTAAATCGAGAATGGTTTGAGCCATTTGCCTTGCCTTTTCGAGTTGACCGGTTTTGTGGTAAAAGTCCATCAGCATGACCCGCGGTTTGAAACGGTGAGGCTCGATGCCACAGGCTGTTTTAAAGTACGTTTCCGCTTCATGGACGTTGTTTAAGCNNAATCATGGCAATATCCAGGTACAGCGAAGGGTGTGATGTGTGGTTCAGCAGCTGTAGCATAGCCTGGTAGGCACTCTGGACATTGTTATGCGCCATCTCATAGCGGGCCTTGGTGGCATAAAACGCTTCAGAAGTAGATACTTTCGGCTCTATTCGATGAAGGATGGTGCCAGCCTGCTTTCTTCGCCCCTCTTTCAGCAGCCGATCAGCCTTGGTCAACTCACGTTGTGCCTCGTATTTTTGAAGGCTGAGGANNGGGCACAAACCACAGCCGACAGTTGGAGTATTCGGGAATTGCTGTCCCATTTTACTGAAGGGGCTGCTTTCAACGGTTTACGTTGTAGGGTAATGGTTTGTGCGCCATCCATCACCGCTGTTGGAGCTGGTATCGGCACAAAGCACAGGGCGGCATAAAAAAGAAAACCCACAAAAAGAA
>DOBD01000134.1 GCA_003506275.1 Bacteroidales bacterium
CGCTTGACCCATTGCCCCTCCCAAGGCAAACAGGAAGCCTTTCAACGACATTTTGAAATTAATACGTCCTTTGTCCAGTCCCACAAACGCAATCAATATACCCGTGATGGTCAACAGGATAGCCAACCATTGGTCGAGTTGTAGGTCCTCGTTCAAAAACAGGGTTCCGAGCACGGCGGTGATGGCTGGTGCAAAGGTCATAACCAGCATGGACAAACGAGAACCAATAAGCGTCAACGAACGGAACAGAAAAAGGTCTCCGATGAAAAAACCGAGGAAACCTGACAGGGATAACCAGATCCATTGTTGGGGACCGGCATTCTGTGGCAGGAAATCACCCTTGGTAAACAACCCGAACACTCCTAAAAGAATAAAGCCAATAATCAATCTCAAGTAATTGACGGAGAGAGACCCCACCCGTTTACCGGAACGCTCAAACATGGTAGAACTTACCGACCAACAGACTGAGACTGAAAGAGCTGCCAGCTCCCCAACATACATGAACGCCATATACCAGATTTGACGACAAAAGTACGGGTTTTTATGGCAACTGACACCAGGACAGACAGGCTTTTTCGTACCTTTGCCATGGATACCTCACGACCATGATTTATCAGAAAACCCTTGACTATCTTTTCTCACAATTACCTGTCTTTCAAAAAGAAGGAGCCACAGCGTACAAACCAGGTCTCGAAACAGCAGAAAAACTGGATGCCTGGCTGCATCACCCTCACCGTCAATATGCCTGCCTCCACATTGCGGGCACCAATGGCAAAGGTTCCGTATCACATCTGACTGCCTCGGTATTGCAGGCAGCCGGACTACGTACCGGTTTGTTCACATCCCCTCACCTCAAGGACTTCAGAGAACGCATGCGTGTTAACGGCGCCATGATTTCCGAAGCCGACGTCATCGACTTTGTCACCCGCTATCGCCAACAATGGGAAGGTCGTTTGCAGGCTTCATTCTTTGAAGTGACCACCATGATGGCTTTTGAGTGGTTTGCCAGGGAATCCGTTGATGTGGCTGTCATTGAAGTAGGTCTGGGTGGTCGACTGGACACGACCAACATCATAACTCCCACAGCCTGCGCCATCACCAACATCAGTTTCGATCACATGGCTCAACTGGGGAACACACTGGAATCCATCGCCACTGAGAAGGCCGGCATCATCAAACCAGGCGTACCTGTCGTAGTCGGACAAGCAGAAGGAAAAGTAAAAAAGGTGTTTGAGCGTCAGGCAACCTCGCTGAACGCTCCTTGCTACTTCGCCCAAGACATATATAACGTATTCGCTTCTGAAACAGACACATACAACCATTATACCGTATACGAAGGGGGTGCCATTCGTTATTCTGATATGCCCTGCGCACTCAAAGGCGCTTATCAAGCTGAAAATCTCACTACGGTACTGAGCCTGCTCAAGTGCCTGCCAGCGTCCTGGAACATCAACGAACAAACCATACGAGAGGGATTTAAACAGGTTGTGGAAAAAACAGGTCTGAGGGGGCGTTGGGAAACACTGGACACCAACCCCCTCATTATTTGCGATACAGGTCACAACGAAGGAGGCCTTCGTCATGTGGTCAAACAACTCATGAATACACCCCATCACACCCTCCGCATCGTCCTGGGCATGGTAGGCGACAAAGATGTAGACGCAGCGCTGGCTGTGCTCCCTCCCTCTGCCACTTATTACTTCACCCAAGCCTCCATACCCAGGGCTTTACCGGCCACCGATCTGGCTTGCAAGGCCGGTCGCTTTGGGCTGAATGGCCAACCCTACTCCTCCGTTGACCAGGCACTGGCAGCCGCAAAAAGCGAAAGCCGCCCAGACGATCTCATCTTCGTGGGCGGCAGTACGTTTGTGGTCGCAGAAGTACTCTGATTACGGCCTGAGTACTACTTCATGAGGTTCATCGATCGTCAGGCTTCTTCTTCCGACTCCTCAGCTGGCGCCATGTTATGGTAGACGTTGGAGACATCCTCGTCATCCTCCAGCTTTTCGATAAGCTTCTCAATCGTAGCCCGTTGTTCCTCATTCAATTCCTTGGTATCATTGGGGAAACGCTCAAATTCAGCAGAGACAATTTCAAATTCATTGGATTCCAGGTAACTTTGAATACGCGCAAAATCTTCAGGCTGTCCGTATATCACCACCTCGTTCTCATCCATTTCAAGCTCCTCAGCACCGTAATCTATCATTTCGAGCTCCAATTCCTCAATATCAAGGCCCTCTTTGGGTATGATCTTGAAAACAGATTTACGGTCGAAAATAAAGGAAAGGCTGCCCGAAGTTCCCAGCGAGCCACCGAAACGGTTAAAGGCACTGCGAACATTAGCTACCGTACGGGTTGGATTGTCTGTTTGAGTTTCCACCAACACAGCAATACCGAAAGGACCATAACCTTCGTAGACCATATCCTTATAGTCGGCAAAATCCTTGGAGATGGCCTTCTTGATGGCACGCTCCACATTATCCTTGGGCATGTTGGCAGCCTTGGCATTTTGCATCAGGACACGCAACCTGGGGTTGGCTTCCGGGTCAGGCCCAGACGCCTTGACACAAATGGATATTTCTTTTCCCAATTTGGTAAATGTGCGGGCCATGTTACCCCACCGTTTCATTTTACGCGCTTTGCGGTATTCAAACGCTCTTCCCATAGTAAAAATTCGTTATAATAAAGGGTTACCTGAGGCTGGCCCCTATATGTTGTTCATACTGCTTGATCAATTTGCCCATAACGGCATCGATCTTGTCCTCGGTCAAGGTTTGCGACAGATCCTGCAAGACAAAGCTCACCGCGTAGGATTTCTTGCCGGCGGGGAGGTTTTTACCCTCATACACGTCAAACAACGTCACCGTACGCAGCAATTTCCGCTCCGTGGCAAACGCAATCTGTTCAATGGTCTCGAAACGCACGTGTTCGTCGACCAGCAAGGCCAGATCACGGCGTACCTCCGGGTAACGGGGCAGTTCCGTGAACTGGACCGTGTGACGTCTGACAGCCCCCAGCAGAACATCCCAACGCACATCAGCAAAAAAGACAGGCACGTCGATATCAAAGGATTTGAGCAAACCAGGTTGTACTTGACCCAAGGTTGCCAGCATGGCTCCGTTCTTGGTCGTATAGGTAAGGTCATGAGCCAACAGATCCGAAGATCCCTCTGTCAAGACACATTGATCGATACGCACACCCAGGCGAACAAATATACTGTGCACGGCAGCTTTTAGATCGTACACGGTAAATTTCACCTGAGGTCCCGACCAATGCTGTTCCTGCTTACATCCTGTCATCCAAATTCCCAGATGCATTTCCTCACTGTACGCTGATAATACGTCACCTTCACGCTTGACATCGGCATCGTAATGGTAACAGTTGCCAAATTCATAGAAACGCAGATCCGTCTTGCGGCGATTGCGGTTATAAGCGATGCTTTCCAGTCCACCAAAGAGCAAGGTCTGGCGCATGACACTCAACTCGTTGCTTAAGGGATTGAGTAAACGTACACAATGTGATTCAGGCACCGAAGTAAGGGAGGTGTAGTAGGAAGCAGCCGTCAACGAATTGGTTAGAATTTCATTAAAACCATTGGCTGTCAATTGCTCGGATACCAGTTGTTGCATCGAGTGATTGTCAGGTTTGACCGATGGCACGATGGTCGAACGCATGGTATCGGTAAATTCAACCCGGTTATAACCATAAATCCGCAGAATGTCTTCAATCACATCCACATCACGTTGGACATCTACCCGATAGGCGGGCACCAACAATGAGAGCAGGTCGCCCTTGTCAGCCTCCACGATGATTTCAAGAGAGTCCAGAATGGATAACACGGTCTCCTTGGATAGTTCCTTTCCAATCAATCGATTGACCTTATCCAGACTCAGTTCCACTTTGAATCCATCCAACGGTTCCGGGTAAATATCCACGATCTCGGAGGAAATCGAGGCTCCGGTCAACGCTTTGATCATCAAAGCAGCCCGCTTGAGTACATAGACGACAGCGTTCGGATCCACTCCCCGTTCAAAACGGAAAGAGGCATCAGTATTCAAACCATGGCGGCGTGCCGTCTTGCGGATGTGAACCGGACTGAAGCAAGCTGATTCCAAAAAGACCTTGGTTGTTGCTTCCGTCACACCGGAATCCAAACCGCCAAAGACCCCACCGATACACATAGGCTCGGTAGCGTTGCAAATCATCAGGTCGTTCCCATCCAAGGTGCGTTCTACCCCATCGAGGGTGATAAAGTGAGTGCCGTGGTCAACCATCCTTACCCTGACCTGATCCCCCTTGATACTGGCGCCATCGAAGGCGTGCAGCGGTTGGCCCATTTCATGCAACAGGTAGTTGGTCACGTCCACCACGTTGTTGATCGGTCGGAGGCCGATGCTCTCCAAGGCTTT
>DOBD01000231.1:0-155 GCA_003506275.1 Bacteroidales bacterium
GTCCCTGAAACTAGCGTGTCTACCGATTTCACCATCTGGGCAAAAAAGAAGCGGTGATTATAAGAAAAAAGGAGCGTGCTCAGGATGAGACTCGAACTCACACGGGCGATCCGCCCACCACCCCCTCAAAGTGGCGTGTATACCAATTTCACCAC
>DOBD01000231.1:207-2893 GCA_003506275.1 Bacteroidales bacterium
CTACCAACTGAGCTATTTTCGCGACTGTTGCTGCCAGCAGAATGGACACCTCCGTGTTCCGTGTTATCATTGCTTAGCGGTCACAAAAGTACTACTTTTTTTGAATACAACAAGCATCCAGTGCCTTTTTTTTCATACAAGGGTGTTTTTTTGACCCCTCACCAGATACCGTGTAGTGCCTTTACAGGCCTTAATCCATGCGATTTTTGTAGTCCTCGTAGTTAAACCGTTTCCAAATCAAGGGCTTACCAGTAACAGGTACAAAAACCAGGTCCGGATGGGGAACACCGTTGAATTGGGTCGTTTTGACCATGGTGTAATGGATCATATCCATGAAGATCACCTGGTCGCCCGGTTTGAGGGGTTGATCAAAACTCCAGTCACCCATGAAATCACCGGCCAGGCAGCTGTTACCCCCCAGTCGGTAGGTAGGTTTGCCGGCAACCGGATCAGTGGCACCCCAAATCCTGGGCTTATAGGGCATTTCCAAGGTATCGGGCATATGACAGGCAAACGAGACATCCAACATGGCCGTCTTTATCCCGTGGTTTTCCACCACATCGACCACCGTGGACAGCAGATAGCCGGTTTCCCAGACGAACGCACTGCCAGGCTCCATGATCAATCGGAGATGGGGATACTTGGCCTTGAAGGCACGCAACAAGGCAACCAGGTGGTTGGTGTCGTATCCGGCCTTGGTCATCAAGTGCCCACCCCCCATGTTCAGCCATTTTAAGGAAGGGAAAAGGTGGCCAAAGCGTTGTTCAACAACCTCGAGAGT
This sequence comes from Bacteroidales bacterium, assembly GCA_003506275.1. Classification (GTDB taxonomy): domain Bacteria; phylum Bacteroidota; class Bacteroidia; order Bacteroidales; family UBA1402; genus UBA8389. The sequence goes on from DOBD01000231.1 coordinate 989, forward strand.
GGCCTCCAGTGCTTGAGAGGTGGATTCACAGAGGGTATGGAAATGCAGTCCTTCTATGCCTTGGGGTAAACCGTTTTTCAACGTGTCGGCCAGCACACCCATTCTGGACCCAGGTGAGCAAGGATTATACAAGTCGGTCTCCACGGTAGAAAACTCAGGATTGATGCGTAGGCCACAGGAAACGGGATGTTCCGTATAGGCTTTTACCTGAGGGTAGAAGCGCTCAAACTGCGACAACGAGTTGAACGTAATGTCGCTGCAATAGGTCAGAAAAAGGGGGAAATCACGCTCCGTATAAGCAGGGCTGTAGGCATGGGCCAGGTTTCCCATTTCTTCATACGCCAACCTGGCTTCATGGATGGAACTGGCGGTGGAGTGGTCGATGTATTCCCTGATAATGGGAAAAGCCTTCCAGTTGGCAAACGCCTTGAAGGCCATGATGATGTCGACGCCGGATTGCTCCTTGACCGAGCGGATCAACGACAAGTTGCGTCGCAACAAGGTTTCGTCGAGGATAAAAGCCGGGGAGGCGATGGATGTCAGATCGATCATACTATGAATCTATACGTGGTATAATGGTAGGTGTTCATCAACTCTCCAGCGTGAATTTAGCAAACTTCAGCAAGAGTTTACGCTGGCCGGTGTTCTCAAATTGTACGGTGATGGTTCGATCAGGCCCTGTACCCTCTATCTTTTCGATGACTCCCCGCCCAAAACGCTCATGAACGAGGGCCTTGCCGATAGCCAAATCTCCTTGGGCCTGGGCAGCAGGCGTTTGCTCAGGCGTGGCAGAGGTCGCTGCCGGTTCCTGTGAATGCGTGGTCAACCGCGTCAATTTTCTGGAAGCCTCACGTTGCGGGAAGGATCGTTCAGGTTGTACGGCAGGGCGTTCCCGCTGAAAAGTAGAACGATCCTGATGGGTTGACTGACCCCGGTAACCTGAAGATGTCAACGGTTGTTTAGAGGGCAGGACGGAGCCTGTAGCAGCACCCGACACGTCCAGGAAGGCCGGATCCAGGTCGGACAGGAAGCGGCTTGGCCTGGTAAAGTTCATGGTCCCGTTTCTGAACCGACTTTTCGCGTAGGAAAACACACAGGCCTTTTCAGCCCGGGTCAAAGCCACGTATAAGAGCCGGCGCTCTTCTTCCAGGGCCCTTTCCGAATCCTGGCTGAAGGTAGACGGAAAAATATCTTCTTCCAGGCCCACCACAAAAACATACCTGAATTCCAAGCCCTTGGCTGCATGGATGGTCATCATGGTCACTCTGTCACCTTCAGCCGATTTTTCCTCGTCCTGATCGGTCAACAAAGACACTTCGGCCAAATAATCACTGAGGTACACGGCCTTGTTACCTTCTTCCAGCTTGGTCGTCACAAAGTCGTTCATACCGGCCAGCAATTCCTGTATGTTTTCCTTGCGGCTGATAGCCTCCATGGATGTATCAAGGTTGAGATCGTTCAGTAGGCCTGTTTTTGCCAACAGGTCGTTCGTGAGCTCATAGACGTTACGATGAGACACCAGCGCTCTGAGTTCGTTCATCAGGGTGGCAAAGGCTTCCAGCTTGCGGCTTGTTCCCGCATTGACAGGAACCTGGTATTCAGCCAGGTTGGAAAGTAAGACTCCCATGCCCACCTGATGAGCGGAGGCCGCTGATACTAACTTTTGTTGTGTGGTGTCTCCAATACCCCTGGCCGGGTAATTCACCACCCGCTTGAAGGCCTCTTCGTCGTCGGCGTTGAGCACCAGGCGCAAGTAGGCGATCACATCCTTGATTTCCTTGCGTTGGTAAAAGGATAGCCCACCATATACCCGGTAGGGCAGGTTACGCTTGCGCAGGGACTCCTCAAAAATGCGGGATTGAGCGTTGGTACGGTAAAGTATAACAAAATCGTTGAGGGGATCGT
>DOBD01000212.1 GCA_003506275.1 Bacteroidales bacterium
TCATTTATTCCCACTTTTGGCGCTCTTTTACTCCCATATTTGGCACGTTTTTACTCCCAGCTATTGCAATAACGCCTGAAATGTATCGATAGAATCGTTATGTAAAGTTTTAGATGGCTACGGCGATTCAGAGACGCTTTACTCGTACAAGGCACTATCACTCAAACGTAATCCGGTCAGCTAATTGAATAAAATAATCGGTAGACCAGAATTCCAATTCCTTGGGGTTCCTGACAAAGGGCAAGACATCACTCTTTACCTGTTTGATGTTTGTAGAAGACAGCCGTTCTTTCAAATGCTCCATGAATGACTCCTTGCTAATCACCTCATTATTGATATGACGGATACGTTCAGCCAAATGGGTAAAACCTAGCGGAATGTTGTGTCGAACGTACCATTCAAAGTCATACCAATCCCTCCCTTTTACCCGGTTTTTCCACGCCCGATAGACCAAAGCATGCATTTTCCCTGCAAAAAGGTCAGGAAGCGTCACACATCTGACCATAAAAGAATGTGGTAGCAAAAGCAACTTCTGTTCGGTACGGAAGTGCAAGGGAGGCTGTATATCCACTTCGATCTTGACCTTAATGGATTTTTCGGTTTGAAAGGATACATTGTAAATGAGCGTGTTTTCTTTCAAAAAGGCAGACTCCACATGGGTAAGCTGTTTCTTGTCCTTTTTTGTGATTTCCACTTGTCTTCCAACAAGGGCAAACTCGTCAATAATGGGTTGAAAATACGTGGTGAAATCAAAGTCATCATCAGGGACCAGGAGCGAAAAATCCATATCTTCGCTAAAACGTTGAAGGCCATGGAATATTCTAAGGCAAGTACCTCCATAAAAAGCCGCCTTATCAAAAAAACCGCCCTGATAGAGACCTGCTAGAATTACCTGCTGGTTGACCTCAAATACCGCATTGCGTTTTTTTTGCTCTGTTGAAAGGTCGTAAGCAGAAAGCATCGTATCGAAAATTCCATTATTCATTGCCTCAAAAAATTTACAAGTGTCTTTATTGAATCGGCTTTTTTCCCAACCTTGGCATAGGCCTCAAACAGGCCAACATTCATCCGTTTGAACGCATCCATATCCATCCGAATATCCTCCTCCAAATAGCGCTCCACGTCCTTTTTATAGCGAAGATTTACGCTTGGCGAGTTGGCAATCAAATCACATAAGGCCTTCTCTGGTGTTGCCATAACAAAGGCCACGTTACTATCCTTTATGCTGGTCACACCCACCGAAAACGCCTCTCTTGATAAACAGGTGTACTCAAACCGACCCAATGGGGTGTCAAAATCTCTAGAATGTTTCAGGGTCATAGATTGTATAGTGAACACTGCTTCTGGTATCAACCCGTAATAGCGCAATGCCGATGACATAGAAACGTAAGAAGGAGCATAAAGATGATTGGCAATCAACTCTGTAGATAAGGCTTTTTCTGTAATCTCCGGATTACAGACATACAAACCTCTCTTGAGACGGATGATATGCCCATTCTTCTCAAGCCACCTGACCTTCTGATTCTTTCCTTCTAAATGAGGAAAGAGCGATTCCAACGTGGGCGTTGTTACAGGTATATTTCCAAATCCAGACACGACCTGTTTCATACAGCAAATATAGTAATTTTTTGAACAATAAACTATATTATTTATATTTATCTATTCAAATATTAACTATTTCAGGTTTGCTTTTGAATTCAGCAACCCGCCTTGTCAAAGAACTATAATCAATGAAACGCTTCTCAAAACATCTTTTTCCGTCTGAACCAAAGATACAGCGAGACCCCTACAACGATCATCAGTATCCAGGCGGCCAGGTAACCGTGGGTCCATTCGAGTTCTGGCATCCCTTTGAAATTCATCCCCCAAACACCGACCAGGAATGTCAGGGGAATAAAGATGGTGGCTACGATGGTCAATTGGTTCATTGTTCGGTTGAGTCTCAGGTCGTTGTTCGCCAGGTACAAATCGACCAGGGAAGCGATAATTTCGCGGTTGGATTCCAGCATGGACATCACCTGTTTGAGGTGGTCGTAGGTATCGCGGTAGTAGACCATCGAAGTTGGTTTGATAAAGGCCGAGTCAAGCATGAGGTAACCAATCCCTCATATAGCAGGTTGTTACGACGCTTTTTGGTAGACGGTGTGATCTTTTTCGTAGTAGTGTCCATCATGTCGTATAAATTAAGGCGATAAACAAAGATAGGCAATTGTAAACTATTGTGTATTTTTGAGGCACTTATTCGAAGACCATCTATTTGTAAACGATGATTAGACGCTTCCTACTTCTGTGCTTACTGTTCGTGATGGGGTTGGCAGCTCCTGCCCAAAACCTGGACATCGACATTTTAAAAACCATCCATACGCCGGCGCCCTTGGCTTCCGATCCGTACATGAGCTTTATTTCCGACAGCCATTACGCGGTTTGTGTGGGTGTGCCGTTGGGATTGGGGTTGGCCGGGCTCATTGAACGCGACGAAGCATTGGTCATGGATGCCGTGGAAGTGGGCGTAGCGTCGGCTATCAACCTGGGATTGGCCCACTTGGTCAAAAACAGCCTCAACCGAACACGGCCATACGATGCGTACCCTGGTCTTTTCCTAAAGAAATCGGATGGAGGCAGCGGCTCCTTTCCCTCTGGTCACACCTCAGCTGCGTTTGCCACGGCCACCTCGCTCAGCCTCAACATACCCAAGTGGTACGTGGTGGTGCCGGCTTACACCTGGGCCTCGGCGGTAGGGTACTCACGGATGCACCTGGGGGTCCATTACCCCAGCGACGTGCTGGCCGGCGCCTTACTGGGTGCTGGCAGTGCCTGGGTGACGTACAAGCTCAATAAATGGTTGCAACAAACATACCTCAAATCCGATGGCTTCTTATTCCACTAAGATCCGACGCTTAATCAAGAGTTTCGGATACGCCCTCAAGGGGCTGCACCAAATGGTGAAAACCGAACAGAACGCCCGTGTCCATCTCATGGCTACGGTACTCGTGCTCATCGCCGCCTTACTGTTGGGACTCACGGCCACCGAGTGGTGCCTGATACTGTTGTGCATGGCCCTGGTTTGGGCGGCCGAAGCCTTCAATACGGCCATCG
>DOBD01000144.1 GCA_003506275.1 Bacteroidales bacterium
GAGCCTTCTTTGGCATCGACGGTTACACCTCCGTAATTTCCTTCGTGCTCATGTCCACCCGAAGCCCTGTTGAACAAGGCAGTCTTACCACAATTGGGATTGCCTACCAAGGCCACCCTGATGTGCTTTCGCCGGCTTAAGGCCACACGCCTCAACGCCTCTTCCTCTACCAAGCCTTCAGGCATGTCTTTTAAATCGACCTCGGCTAACTGACTCATACCCACCACCTCCACGTTGGCGGCCTCACTCCGGCGCAAAGAAACCTCGTATCCCATGACACGGTACTTCACAGGATCCATCAACGGAGCGTTCTGCAAGGTCTCCACAACCTTACCGCGCACAAAACCCATCTCAAGGATGCGCTTGCGAAAACCACCGTGTCCAGACACTTTGACGATGACGGCTTTTTCTCCAGGATGTAAGTCAGCTAATTTCAAACGATGATCGAACAGGTAGAACGGTATTATCCGCGGCAAAAGTACGGTGCTTTTGGATGATTGCCAATACCTAAGTCTGGGTATTCTATTTCTGCACTAACGATCAGACAGATTCAAGTAACAGCATTCGTTGAGTATCACCAGCATCTGAATTTTCAACGACGTTAAGGGTGAAGTAGTTAAGCCAAGGAAGAATGAAGGTACCAGGATTCACGGGAGCCAGGATCATTTTATGATCATTGGGGGCGTAGGCTCCGAAGATAGCACTGACCACATATAGGTCATCTCCGGCAATCTCCGCATACTTGATGTTTTCGTACTTGAGCGTATTCGGATTGTCGGACAGCTTGAAATAGGCCGACACGTGCGCCATAAACTGGCTGAACGTGGCTCCGTCCATGCGCCAATGGTCGTTGGCCCTTTCCAAACATAAGTAGGTATCCTTTGTTATCATCTTCTGTATAGCCTAATTCTCCAAAATGGTAGACAACCTGACTTTCTTAGCTAACCCTACGGTTTCTTCGACGGAATTGATTACCACGGTTTGCACTTTATATAATTCATTTTCATGAACCACCTCAACACCACCCTTTAACAAGCTATTGAGACGGTTCGACAATCGATGGGCATTTTCTCCTGACTTAAAGGCGCCAAACTGGACGATGTACCGCCCGTTGCCCAAGTCGAGGAACATCATATCCCGGGTTTTCTTCCTGGCCACGATGTGTTCCCTGCCAGTCAGCGAAGAGGCCTCAAGAGCCGGCTCAACAGGCACATCCATGGCTGGTTTGTTCGAAACGTCACCCGGCTTGCGCACATGCATCGGTGCTGCGGCCATCAATGCCTCAGGCAGTGAGCCGGCAGTAGCTCCCATCATGGCTGAACCCGGAATATTTTTATCAAATGTGACCCTGCGGTTGGCTGCCCGTTCGAGTTCCGATGCATTGTCGTTAACAGGGCGGCTTTCACCATAACCCACCACGGATAGTTGATCGGCCTTCACCCCATTGGACATGAGGTATTGGGCGACGATGCCAGCCCGTTTCAAGCTCAACCGTTGGTTGTAGATGGCACCACCCACCGTATCCGTATGGCCCTGTATCTCCAATTTGAAGTTGGGGCTGGTGTTTAGGAAAAGGGCCAATTGCTGCATGGAACCGGCGTATTCAGCCCTGACATCGGTTTGGTCATGGTCGAACAGCACATAGTATTGCAACAACGTATCTTGATTTGTTTGGAGGGAAGCGGTGTCTCCCAAATGTTCGATGATGACGGGAGCCTGCTTGATCAATGTCAACACATCGGCTTCCACCAAGTCGCCCTGTACGTTTTCATTGACCTTGACCTGTGTGGGTTCCGCCGTCATTCTCAACACCCGCAATTGGGTCGTATCAACTCCAACAACGTACGTGCCCGGTCTGAAGCCAACATAGGTGTAGTAGCCATCGGATTCGGTCAACGTCTTGGCCACTTGTTGGCCAGCCTCATCGGTAAACGTCACCAAGATGCGACCAATGCCGTTGCCCAACTCGTCGGTCACCAAACCGGAAATTTCACCCATGGGCTTTACAGCCACCATAATGGTTTTGAACTGGTTGGGATCGGTGGTAAGTTTGATGGTTTTAAAGGGCAAACGCCAGGCCAGGTTGTCGAAGGTGGACTCATCGAGGGTAATCGTATACTCGGTAAACGCTTCCAATCCAACAATACGGATAATGGAATCCTTCTCCCTGGTCAGCACTTGACCACCACTACAACGTACGCGGATGGGTTCGGTTGAGGGTTCACCGTCATCGTGTATGCCGTTGAAATTCACATCCACAAAGAGATCGATGGCGNNATACCGCTGCGCCCCACAGACCCGCGCTTGTCGGCATGGACGTAACGATTACCGCTGCCAAAGGCGAAACTACCTCTGGCACTTTGAGAAGCCTGGAATTGACGGTTACCCCAACCCCCGCTCACGTTGGTTGACATGAAAGGCAGGTCGTAGCGGAACGACAGGTTGATGTTGTTGGTTCTTGATAGGAAGTTGTTTTCGTACCGCAGGGAAGCGTACCCGTTGGTGAACACCCTGGATTCCACTTCGCCCCTCAAGGATATCCACTTGCCCGAAGTGTAATTGTACTGTGCCGATGGTCTGAACGACAAGTTGCGGCCAAACCGCCAGCCGGCTGCCACATTGGCGTAAACATTGGGATTACCCGAGCTGGTCCAATTGATAAAATGGCTCACGTTCGTATTCAACTTACCGTAATTGCCACTCACCATCCATTCCGCCGAGTTGTAGTTGAAATTCTCGTACAGGTTTTGCCTGACCAAGGCTTTGGTGTAACCGGACAAACGCCTGATTCGATAGGGCATGGACAAGCTGAGGGAACGCTCTTGCAAGTAGTTGTAGATGATGGCTTGTTGACCGGGGTTGTACACGGACAACACCATGTCAAGGGTGGCGTTGGCCGGCAAGGTCATGTTGAGCGTGCCCCTGGTGCGTACGTTGTGGGCGTACTCACCCGTGATCAGCAACCGCGGTATGGGTTGAAAGGTGAAATTGACAAACGGAATTTCAGGATTGGTGCTTATGGATGTCAGGTATTCCATACCGGCTCCCGCCGTCAACCACCTGGACACTCCATAGTTTAATTCGACGCGCCCGTACAAACTGTTCAACGTATCCATGACAGAACCACCGACGGCCTTGTATTCTAATTCGCCGGTAGGCAACATGTTGTAAGGCATGTTGAAGCGCTTTTCTTCCGAACGCACCTCACCGCCGGGACCATAAAACCGCAGGGTGATGTTGGTCGTGCCATACACGATGGGAACATCAAACCGGTAAAAACCGGAAGCATCAGCGCGGGTGTAACCGATCATGGCGTTGTTGACGTAGAGCTCGACCACCCAGTCGGGTTCCGTATAGTCGGCAATCTGGTAGGTACCCAACGCTTTTCTGACCGTGGTCGGCGCATTGGTCACCATGAATCCATCCATGGGAGCCAGCAACGAGGCAATACTGCGCGTGCTTACACGCCCAAGCTGTACCTGCCTGAGTGCGCGTGTGCTGTTGTCAGCCCATCGCCAGTAATATTGTTGTTGTTCCCTTGGCATACCGTATCGATCTGACCAATTTAAAAATACATTTGTTTCACCGCCGAACAATTCGACGCCTCCACCTAATTCCATGCGTGTTTCACCCGGGTACTTGTTGGATTGACTGGAAGCAATGGACCAATCGACCATCCCCCCCCTCAACCAGTGGTAATCCCTTGGCAAAATGGTATCGTAATCCACTTCGTCCGCCGTACCGGCTCCCAATTTCTCACGGTTACGTTCCTGGTTCATAAACTTGATGACGGGCAGTTCAAACGTGGTCGTAAACTTGGCCGTCAAGGTTCGGAAATTAAAGTCAAACGTAAAACCAAAAGCCTCCTTCATCAGGTCGGTACGCAGGTAAAGCGTACCCAAATCCATCAACGCATCCGTTGCTTTAATCGGCGTGCGTTTGCCTTCAAATAAAATAAACCGATCGGGAAGGTTGACCTCGTACACCCGCTCTTCAGTCTCGACATAACCTTTGATAATCTGGCCATCGGATGAGACGGTACGGACAATTTTGAACAGGTTGAGCAAATCGTCAATGGGCAGGTATAAGGCTCCCGGATCTTCGTAATAGGCCGGAAAACTGTAGCTGCCCAGTTTGCCACCAAAGGCGATAGACACGTTGAACGACTCCAAATTGGGGTTGTCCATGGCCTCCTGGGCTGAAAGACGGTGGAAGGGGAAAAGGAACGTCACCAACAAAGACAGCACGACCCCCAATCTGGTTACCAACGAACGGACGTGATGAGGATGGGAGACGGACATTGAGGGTGCTGATTTACATACGACAAGCGGTTGCTGGTTGCTGGGTCCACTTAATACGCTTCGATGGTCAATTGTATCTGGTTATAGTAAACACCAGGGTTACTTGGGAAGGAATGATCAACTTCCAACGTGCCGCCCATGTACAAGCGATGCAGCGGATTACTGCCTGAATTGGAGCGAAAACGAATGTACCCGTTACCGCGTTCAAGGTAAGTACCTGATGCAAGTTCAAACAATAGGTTGGTTATATTAATAAGGCCACCATTGGGAGACGATATCTGAAAGGGAGGCATAGGATCGCTGCGCACGACGACAATTCGACCGGGTAACAGATTAAACTCAAATTGACCTTGTTGAACATTGCCACCCAAAAGAAAAACTTTGCCACCCGGAGTGCGGACACCTGAGGGCGAAACCGTCACAGACCCATTTGTACCAGAAGCATACCAAAAATCCCCAAACATCAAAGACATGGAGGGAGACACGACTAACGGCGTCCGTTGAGGCAGGTTAGGTGGCATTTGAGCCAACACATTTCCTCCCCCAATCACCAAGAACAACAAGGGGTATATGATTTGCTTCCACATGATGGCTGTTGTTTAGAGTCAGGGCATCCTGTATTCAGACCTGGCCAGTTCGCTCGCTCCGGCATCGCGGGGCGTCAGGAAACGAACCACGATTTTGCCGGCTTTCACGTTCAAGCCGCGTGGCACCTTCAATGGCAGGTTGTAAAGCCTGCGGTTGAGTTCGGTGTAGACACCCACCCCATTGGCCAAGCCAAGCAGTAGCTTGTCGCCTTGAGGGGATTCGTAGGTAGCTTCCAGCGTGCCATAGGCTGATTGGTTACCACTCCGGTTGATGGCTACGCTCAGGCTGTAAATGGTATCATTTACCTGAGAGGCAGTCAAATCGGACAGCGAGACATTCAATGACAAGCGACCGTTACGCACAATGATGGGAATACTGATGCCAAAAATGGGCGTAATGCTCACCGAAAGGCGGGTCGTATCCCTGTCTTCTTCCATACCCAAGGGCGCTGAATTCTTATCGGCCCTGAAATACAGGTGTGATCGGTATTCACCGTCAGCCAGGTTCTGGGGTTTGCGGTACTGGAGACGCACAATCTGCGACTCACCCGGGGGTAATGTCACCCGCCTGGGAAAGACCCGTAGGAAGTTGTCAGCCCTGGGCGTCGGTTGCGAAGCACTGTCGGTTACATCGAGAAATCGTCCGTCTTCCTTCATCTCATACTGTAAGAAGGAAATCAAGTAAACAGCCGTGTCTTGTCCGATGTTGGATAAGTTCAGGTCTTCGCGTTGCTTACCGTCTTCAAATACCACCCGGATGGGAGCGACCAAAAGGTTGCCCTGTGCCTGGATTCGTTGACCGCTTAGCAAAAGCACAAACAAAACAAAGAAGTAACCGATTGTACGCTTCATGGTAACTAATTTAAACCTGTTAATTGCCCAAAGATACGTATATTCCCCATAGTTGGATACGCAAGTGCCCTTTTTTTTCAGATAAGTGCGTATCAGTGAAGTCATTTAACCTGGGTGTCGTATTTTTTGGGAGCAAGTACCGGTTAATGCATGGAATCATGTCAAAGAGCGTCGCAGGCTGAAGNNTACATGAACACCACCTCGTACGTGCCGGTGTAATATCCGGCCGGATTGGTCAAACCATTTCCGATATACAGGGTGGCGCCTATACTGATTTCTGCTTTGCCATCGCTTTGTCTAACCACCTGACCACCCACAGGCACGTCGGAGGTGAATTCATCCACTGTCACCTCACTGACTCCGCTGGAAAGCACCAGCTGCTGGGGGGTTTGTGGCAACACGATGGATACCAGACTGTTGGGCATGCCGGCTATGGTAAACCGACCAGCACTGTAGGCATCGTCCATCAAGGTAATGCTACCCGTCGAAGTCCGTTCCCCTTGTGGCGTAATCCGAACAGAGCCTCCGGCAGCTTCGGGTACAATACGCCCAAAATTCAACAACTCCGTTTCCGTGGCCGTCACCGGGACAGCAAGTTCCACCTCCATCCTGCCAAGCACACCGCTCTGGGCATAAAGCCCTGGATCGGAGACCAATAACAGCCATAAAAAGGTGAAGCGAGCTCTCATACGTAGACTTAGTCAAACTGTCACAACACTTAGTTATACGAAATACTGACGGGAAAGCTTCCCGTGTACTTGCCTTCAGCTTGCGTAGTTGGGATGGTCAGTGTGGCTCCGACAGCAAAAGTATTGTCGGTTCCAATCGTTCCCGTCAGCACTCCAAGTGCTTGAGTGGCCAATTTAATTGAGAAAGCACTCACATCCATTGTCTCGCTGCCTCCTTGACGGGTAAGGGGAATGGTTCCTGTGGGAATGCTAACGGTATAGGCCGTACCGGAAAGGCCGTTTACACCGAAAACAGCAGCGGTAGGGGTCAGATTGCCGGTTGTCGGCACAAAAAGGTTGGTCGGGGTGATGACGCCGTCAACACCAAGTACCAAGGTTCCAATACCTTCGCCGGTCAAGGCCACTTTACCAAATTGCATGTCGACCGTCTTGACCAAGGTGACTGTTTGAACCAACTCAGCATCAACGGTTGCACTAGCTGTGGGGTTGGCTGCCGTAGCT
>DOBD01000124.1:0-2656 GCA_003506275.1 Bacteroidales bacterium
CACCGTGACCGATTTGGCCAGGTTGCGGGGCTGATCGACATCACACCCTTTAATAATTGCGATATAGTAGGCCATTAGTTGTAAGGGTAGCGCAGCCAGTAACGGCACGAAACCTTCTTCCGTCTCGGGGATTTCAATGTAGAAATCGGCCATGTCGCGAATTACGGTATCACCCTTGGTAATGATGGCGACCACGCGACCTTTCCTGGCCTTTATTTCCTGGATGTTGCTCACAACTTTATCGTAATGCCCCTTATTGGGGGCAATGACCACCGTTGGCATCTCATGATCGATCAAGGCGATGGGGCCATGCTTCATNNGCCACCGGGTAGTTGTAACCCCTGCCCAGGTAGAGGAAGTTTTTGGCATACGTAAAAATGCGGGAGAATTTTTCAATGTAGGCACTCACCTGCAGGGTTTCTTCCATCTTATCCGGGATGGAGGCCAGTTCAGCCACATAGCGTTCAAACACATCCTTGGGCATGGTGCCTTTTTCCTTGGCAATGGTCAAGGCAATCAGGCTCAACACCGTAACCTGAGCTGTGAAGGCTTTGGTTGAAGCGACTCCGATCTCAGGACCGGCGTGGGTGTAGGAACCGGAGTGAGTCATTCGGGGAATGGAAGATCCAACCACGTTACAAATACCGTATACAAAAGCCCCCTTGGCTTTGGCTAGTTCGGCAGCCGCTAAGGTATCGGCCGTTTCACCTGACTGTGAAATGACGATGACAACATCGCCCTTGTGTACGATGGGATTACGGTAACGAAATTCAGAGGCATACTCCACCTCCACGGGGATACGGGCGAATTCCTCAATCAGGTATTCTCCTATCAAGCCAGCATGCCATGAGGTGCCACAGGCCGCGATGATGATGCGTTCGGCAGAGAGAAATTTTTCTTTGTTGTCTATGATGCCTGACATGGCCACTGANNCCTTGAGCATGAAGTGGGGATAGCCACCCTTTTCCAACTGACTGAGACTCATCTCCAATTTGATGATTTCGTGGCTTTTCTCCACGTTGTTCAAATTGAAGATGCGCGGTTCCTTGCCCCGTTGCAGGCGCACCACTTCGTCATCCTCCAGGTAGATAACCCTGTCGGTGAATTCGATGATGGGGGATGCGTCCGATCCCAGGAAAAATTCATCGTCGCCGATGCCTACAACCAGGGGGCTGGACTTGCGGGCGGCCACAATGGTGTCGGGATCGTTGTTTTCCACCACGGCAATGGCATAGGCGCCTATAACCTGGGTCAACGCCAATTGAACGGCGTGAAACAAATCGACGTTATTGGTCTTACGTACATATTCGATAAGCTGCACCAATACTTCAGTGTCCGTGTTGCTCTTAAATGTGAAACCTCTAGCCATCAAGTCCGCTTTGAGTACGGCATAATTCTCAATAATACCGTTGTGAATCATAGCGATGGACTCTGATTGGGAATAATGGGGATGTGCGTTCACATCGTTGGGTTCTCCGTGGGTGGCCCAACGCGTGTGTGCAATCCCAACGGTGCCACTGGTGTCCTTGCTAGCAGTAAAGTGCTCCAATTCAGACACCTTACCCCTGGTCTTGTACACCACCAAGTCATTGTTGTCCGTAATCAGCGCCACGCCGGCACTGTCATAGCCCCTGTATTCCAGACGCTGTAATCCCTTGATCAGAATGGGATAAGCCTGCTTATTCCCGATGTATCCTACTATGCCACACATAAGCGTTATTCGTTACAGGAATGTTTCGTCTTCCTTCGGTGAATGGTTTTGTATCAATGATAGTCACTCCAGGCTTTGATCTGAATGTCGTCCATGCCTACTTTGCAGAAAGCATAAATGAATGCAGCAGCCAGACGAGCGTTGGTCAGCAGTGGAATATTGAAATCAATGGCGCCCCGGCGAATCTGATAGCCGTTGGTCAATTCCCGCTTGGTAAGGTTCTTGGGAATATTGATGACCAAATCAAACGCCTTCTCGCGAATCATTTCGGTGGCTTTCTTCAATGAACCCTCTTCATCGGGCCAACCCACCTGGGTTACCGGCACGCCGTTATCGTGAAGAAAATGATAGGTACCCCCTGTGGCGTAGAGAATGTATCCTTTCCTGGCCAATAGACGACAGGGCTCCAATAGCTCGACTTTCGACTTGGCAGGCCCTGAAGATACCAGGATGTGCTTTTCGGGGATACGGTAGCCCACAGACAGCATCGCCGTGAGCAGGGCATCATCGAAATGGTGACCGATGCACCCCACCTCACCCGTTGAAGCCATATCTACACCTAGCACCGGATCTGCCTTTTGCAAGCGGGTAAAGGAGAACTGGGAGGCTTTGATACCGACATAATCCAATTCAAACTCAGACTTTTCAGGCTTGGGTACATCCAAGCCCAGCATGACCTGCGTGGCCATATCGATAAAATTGAGCTTGAGCACCTTGGAAACGAAGGGAAAACTGCGGGAAGCCCTCAGGTTACACTCAATCACCTTGATATCGTTGTTCTTGGCTAGAAATTGGATGTTGAAAGGGCCAGTGATCTGTAGAGCGGCCGCGATGTCTCTGGCCACCCGCTTGATCCGGCGGACTGTCTCAATATAGATCTTTTGCGGAGGAAACTGTATGGTTGCATCACCGGAATGAACACCGGCAAACTCCACGTGTTCGGAA
>DOBD01000124.1:2700-2961 GCA_003506275.1 Bacteroidales bacterium
ATTGGAACAAACATTCATGGCCGCTCCGGACAAGACGTAGGAAGGTCTCACCAATACGGGGAAGCCGACAGCCTCCACAAAATCGCTCACATCATCCAGTGAACTGAGTTCTTTCCAGCGTGGCTGATCAATACCCAAGCGATCAAGCATGGACGAAAACTGGTGTCTGTCTTCCGCGTTATCGATGGAAGCGGCAGCCGTTCCCATCAAAGGTACACCAGCTGCATCCAGACGCACGGCCAGGTTGTTGGGTATCTGACC
>DOBD01000124.1:2982-3138 GCA_003506275.1 Bacteroidales bacterium
CCGTTCATAGCTCAATTCATCGAAGTAGAGCCTGTCGCACATGTCATAATCGGTGGATACAGTTTCAGGGTTATAGTTGATCATGACGGATCGGTAACCTTGCTGGCGAATGGTGTTCAGTGCGTTGACGCTGCACCAGTCGAACTCCACGCTGGA
>DOBD01000118.1:0-42979 GCA_003506275.1 Bacteroidales bacterium
CCAAGGAGGTACGCACCAGGCCAAATTGCCCCACCAGTGCGTAGGGATGATAGTAACGGTCACCGTTGTAATTACCGATATCGTCGTTACCGGAGAGGCCGTAGGTGACACGCAGTTTCAACAAACTGATGTTGTCTACCTCACCCATAAACTCTTCACCGGAAATCAACCAGGCGGCCCCAACAGACGGGTATGGCAGGAAGGTACTGACGTTGGTTCCATAACGGGACGAGTGATCGAAGGCGCTGTGTACGTTGAAGAAGTACTTGTCTTTCAACGAATAATCGACATTGGCGTACAGAGACATCCAGGTCCAGTCGTTGATACCGCCGCCGATACTCCGTAAGGCTGAGGTGCCGTATTGAAGGGAGCGGAATTCATCGGAAGAGGAATTATAACTTTGTCCGAAATTGTCGTTGGCGGCATTATCCTGGTAGCGTAACCCGGCTCTGACGTTCAGGGCATGATCTTGAGCAAAGGCTGTGCGGTAGTTGGCATACACATCGCCATACAGGGAGAACAACCGGTCGACCCGGTGTTGTGTTTGGTTAAAGATGTCCACACTGGCTACTGAATTGGGGAAACCCACGCCCACACTGGGATAAAAGGCTTTTTCCCTTTCTTTGTTGAAATTCAAACCCACCAAGGCAGCCAGATCCAGGTGTTTGTTCAGGTTGTAAATAAACTCAAACGAACCAAAGAAGCGGTAATTGATGTTTTGCAGGTTGTTCTTATTGTTGACCAACACGTAGGGATTAGACAGGTTCCAAAAATCAGCGTCTTCCAGGTTGGGTGAGCGTTTCCCTTCTTCATTGTAGATGTAGGGGGCAGTAAAGGGAGCCTTGACCATGGAAGCGAGCATGGGATTGAGGAAGATGTTGGCGCCTTCATTGGGCAGATGCTTCGAACCGTACATGAAGCTCATGTTTGACAGCACCTTGAAGGTATTGGAAAACCTGATTTCCGAGTTGAATCGGGTATTGAAACGGGAGAAGTCAGTATTCTTGATGATACCCTCGTGCTTGAGGTAACCGAGTGACAATACATAGGTGGCCACTTCGTCACCACCGGCGACATTGAGGTAGTAATCCTGGTTCCAACTCGGCGAATAGACCGTTTGTTGCCAATCTGTCTGCTGGTTGTAACGGTAATAGTCCATGTTACCCTCGTACCCCCAAGGCTGCTTGACAGGCTTGTTCTGATTGAGGAAGGGCAATGCCTCGGTCAAGACATCAGGTGAAACGGTGGGATGCGCTTTTTGATACAGTTCAGCCAGTAAAAATTTGTGATCGGCACCGGAAAGCACGGGCAAGGTGCTACGTTCAAACCCCACACCGGTGGTAACCCGCACGTTAATCTTGGTTTCCAGTGTCCTTGATTTCAAGGTCTTGATTAAAATAACACCATTGGCGCCCTTGGTCCCATACAGCGAGGTCCCGTCTTTGAGCACGGTGATGCTTTCAATATCCTTGGGATTGATGGAGGCCAGCGGATTGGAAAAGTAATTGCCAATCAAGGAGGTTGCGTAATACGTGTTTTCGTAGGGCATGCCATCAATCACGAAGAGCGGCATGGCTCCTGCATTCATGGTGTTGAGACCATGCAGGTTGAAATTGGAACCACTGCCCGGTGTACCCGAGCGTGTCAATACGTTCAAGCCGGTGGTTCGGGTTTTCAACAAGCCATCGGAGGTGGCTGCTGTGGAGGCCAGGTTATCTTCGTTGATACCAAACCAATCATATACGGACGTCAGGGACGATCGGTCACCCAAGGGAGTGGTTACGGTTTTGGTCGATCCCTTGTACGTTTGTTCGTACAGCACAATGTTGATGGTTTGTCTCCCCCGAACAAGCAGTTCCCGCTTGGCGTAACCGTCAGCAGTGGCTGTCATGATCATTTCAGTACGGGGAAGAGACAGGGTGTATCGTCCGTTATCGTCGGTGATGGCAGAAGCGACACCGGGTACATCAATGTTGGCACCGGCAATGGCAGCCCCTGTGGCTGCGTCACTAACCGTACCCGTCACGGAGTGTGTCGCCGTCACCGCTGACCGGGTCTGCGCTGCCGCCCCCCAACAGAAAAACAACACGATAGCTGTTACAAATAGGACTTTTTTCATGGTCGTATGTTTGCTGTATTTCACTTCATTAATCATTCGGGTCTACCTGCGGTTCCAAACGGATGTAATCCAGGAAGATCATGCCGGGTGCGTTGCTACTTTTGGATGATTGCAGATACGCCTGGGTTGTCCCGTCACTATGAATAAACTCGCCCACACAGGTATTGGATACAAAGAATGTTGCTTGACCATAATACGGGCATTTTAGCAAACCNNCAAACCCTCCTTGCCATATATATCTTCAGAAGTGGTTGGTACCGGCGTGGTGACCGTGGCATCCGAATAGAGCACGTAGCTGTTGCCATAGATCGTATGTCCTTGGTTGACCTTGTAGCGTACCAATTGAGTTTCCACGTTTTCGCCGGCCCTCATCTTGGCCGCCATGATGGAGTGGTTGGCTGTAAAGCCTGGCACCGAGGTGGAAGAAAATTGTCCGGTAATCACGTTGGCCGAAGTGCGTTGCAACACTTTCTCGCCCGGGAAACTGATGTATAACTTCTGATAGAATTCCATGGCCACTCCCCTGCTGTCAACGTGTGATTTCCAGGCGTTGTCGTCGTAGGCTTTCCAATAGATTTCATATCCAGTGGAATACAGGCGGGGTTGGTAGGAAATGTAGGCATTGGGTTCACCCAGGGTATTGACGACAGGCCATTCGTTGTTGCGGTAGGTCAAATCCCACAGGTTGTTGATATTCGTAACAGTAGTATCGTATACGATGGAATCACCTCCATTGAAGGCCACCAAGGTGTCGATGGGTGTGATCACGGTCCAATCATAGGAATGGCGGGTACGGGATTTCAGCACCATGTCGTGTCCCCCACTGGCCCAGGTACGGGGACGTTTTTGCCAGGCATCAGGCCAACGGCTTACGAAATCTTCGGCCTCGATGGTGAGGGGTTTGATCTTGTTTTGGTACATTTTCACCTCTACTGATGAAACCAGGTAGACATGGCCGTTGGAGGCTGTGTATTGCCCGGTGATGGCTGCGGTGTTAACATCCACCAGCACACCATGCTGGTTGGGATAGCGCCCATCGGCAGTAATAAGGGTGTAGGGCAAGACCAAGTCGTTTACGATTTCTTTCAGAATATCGTTTTCCATACGCAGGCTGTCCTTTTGATTGAAATACTTGGCATATTTGGCTTTCAACGCATCCAAACCGCTCTGATCAAGCAAGAGAAACGTGGAAGCCACTGATTCATCAGCTAAGGGCGTGGCTTCCAACAGGGGATTGCGGTAGGCCCAAATGGTATCATAGACGGGTTTTCCATCGCTGTTAACCCCCCTTTGTACGCTCCGATCCATATCCATTACCCGGGTGTTGAAGGAGTTGATAAAACTCACGACCGGATTAGCGGGAAGGGTTTGCACGTATTCCCACAGGTTCAGTCGTTCTTCTATGTCGCCATTAAGGATGTGCAGTACCCCGTTTCTGGAGGTGATGTTCCAATCGCTAACGGGTACACCGGCAACCAGGTTGTCGATGATGGGTACTTGTTTCTTGTTTAGCATTAAAATGCTGTCAATGGCAAAGGTACCCTGCTGGTCGGTGTAAGCAATTTTTTCCGATACGTGGTTTTCCACCCAGGCGGTCAAGGCTAACGTATCCGTCATATCCATCGAACCTAAGGCGCTGTTGCTGGGTGCGAAAACGGTATAGTTCATGTCTGAACCAAGTTTATCGGCATAGCCCGTTATGGAAAGCACCTGTACAAAGGTGGACAAATCGGGCTTGTCCTCCAACAATTCCATCAACGTCTTGCTACGGTCACCGTTGTCGAACTGGTTGACGTCTTCCCATGCGTCGCAGCCGACCAACGTCACAGCTGCCACTAGAAGTATCAGAGAGATGATCTTTTTCATGCTTTTTCTATTTTGAACCAATTCCAGGGCTAAGGCTTGCGACCAAAGATCCAGGAGGCTCATACTGGTTGATTATTCAATGTTGGTTGTATCCACGGGACATTCTTCCAAAGGCCAGATCTCGCATGCCTTCAATTCAGGACCGACCCAGTTGCCTTTCACATCCACACGAGGCCATAGTTGTTCTTCATCGATGGGTATAAATTGGATCATATCGATGTTGCCCAATTGGCCAACACGACGGTTGGTCGTGGGTTCCAATCGCAGAATATGCCTGCCTGTTGTGTACACCTTTATGGTACCCAGTAGCTTGGAGATAACCACGGAGTTGTACTTCTTGGCGTTATACATTTTCCAACCATCCAACTCAGCGACTTCGGGTTGATTGTAAATATCGTTGGGGGCGTACAAGGACATATCAAAAATGTAGGGTAAAATCTGGTCATCGTAGCCAGCTTGCTTGAAGCTGGTTTTTACGTAGCATTCCAATTCTCGGCGGTAACAAATCCAAACCTTGTAGGTTGTTCCGGCCTCACTGCCTATCAAGACGGGAGTGACCATTTCCATCCAGCGAATGGCACCCAAGTCCAGGTTGAGGCGCAAGTAGTCACCGTAAATATACTGGAACTTCTCATCAAAGGCTGAGATGGTTTGAGGCACAGTGCCGCAATAATAGTGAATCTGTTGTTGAGCCACAGGTGTCCCCGACTTGTATTCCCAGGTGATTTCAGATAAGTCTCCTGGATTGTAATCAGCGGCACAGCCCGGTTTGCGGAAATTTCGCAAGGCCATGATTTCAGGTTGTTCGGCTATGTCCCAATATATACGATAGGCTGAACGTATCTTGATTTGGATGTTGCCATTGAGCTTATGGATCACACCATTGGAGCACGTCCAATCTGTATAGACACTGCTACGATCAAGAGGGATTCCGGCTTCTGTCGTCTGTCCTAGTTTGAGTTCATTGAGCAAAATGCGCGTTTCGGTAGCAGCAAACTCACGGGTAAAAGTGATGACTTGATTCTTGACCAGGGTTTCCAAACTGGAGGCAGCCAATAAATCGGCCACATAGACCAGGCGTGGAACCGCATGATAGCCGATAAAGTTACGCAGCAGGGAATCTTCATCCTCAATGGCTGGCGTATTGGCACGCAACACAGTGACCAGGTCATTCAGGGTATTGATACCTTCAGTGGCAAAGGCCTCGTTGTCTTGTATAAACAGCGTCTTCCAGTCTCCCTTTTTGTTCGTGGCCAACAAGTCAGCCAATCCTGACCGTTCAAAGGCTTCTTTGAACAAGGAGAAGGTTTCGGGCAACGCACGCACCCTGGCCGTCAGCGATTCCGTCAATGTATCCGGCGGTGTCAACACCTGGTCGATGATGTGCAGGTAGCCATTGCTGGCCTTAATATCCCGGGGAGATTCAATGTACGCTTGTCTGTTGATACGGATATCTTCCCCTTCCTGTTTGGTTGTGAGGTAGGTACCGGCGAAGTTGGGATACGACATGCGCCCATCGACAAAATCCTTGGTGGTCAGACTGTCTTTTTTGTCTGAAATGTTCCACAAGTGGTATTTAACGATATTAGCTGCCTCTTCATGGGTCAGCGCCGTAACGGAGGCTTTGTTCACCTGTTGGAGGTACATGTCAACGGCCTCGTTGGTCGGAGCAAACAGGGCGTAGTTGCCATAGGCATGGACGGTACTCCGTAAGCCGCTGATGTCAAGAATCGTCAGGAAGGACGTCAATGATTGTTCTTCCATCAGTTCGTCTATCTGTTTGTCGTCGGAAATCACAATTTCCGTGACGTCTTTCTCACACGAACTCACTGCCAGCATCACCGCAATTGTTGCAACGAATGCGAATAAAGACTCCTTTTTCATGGGATAAGTGTTAGCTGTGAATTATTTTTCATAAAAGTCGTTCTGTACAAGGTTTTTGTTGCGTTGCAACTCACTTGCACTGAGAGGCAGGTACAAACTACCTTGATTGGTTTGCCATTTATTTTGAATAATGGTCACCTTTTCGGGAGGGGCCGCCTGTACCACCATCCGAAGGAGGTATCCCATGGTTCGATCGTTGAAATCTTCCCGTTGAGCAACGCGTATCAAGTCAAACCAACGCTTGCCCTCGAAGGCAAACTCACGGGCACGTTCGGCCAGCAAGAATTCCTCCATGGATTTGGCATCCAGGTCGCCGGTATACTTAAAGAAGGGGTCCGTGGATTCCGGGGCATTGGCTCGTGCCCGAATCTGATTGATCAAGTCAAGTGCCGCCCCTAGTTTCACCTGATCGTTGTCAGTCATGGCCTGTTCGGTCAAGGCTTCGGCTTTCATCAACAAGACATCAGCCAGGCGGTAAAAAATCCAATTGCTGTTTGATGTGGAAGTGGTGCGCCATTGCACAGGTGTGGCGGTATTATCCAAACCGGCCCATTTCCACACGTATTTTCCCACGTAAGAAACGCCTTCAGTACGGATGTCGCGCCAAATGCGATCGATGTTGGACGGCAGAAAATACACGTTGGAAAAATTGGCCTGGTTGACCTCAATGGAGCTGGACACGTTTCCACTAAACATCGAGACAAAGGGATTGTTGAACGTAGGCGGATTTTGCAACTCGAAAATGCTTTCCACACAGTTGCCATCAGCGTACATTGTCCTGAACAGATTGACGACATCGCCCTGTGCTGCTTCATAAATCGTATCGATCTTGCCGGTTTGCAGGTTATAGCTCAACACTTCGTCACGGCCAACGGGTACCAACGAATACTGTCCAGAATTAATGACGCGGTCGGTCATGGCGATGCACTTGTCGTACTCGCCTTTCCAAAGACAGATATCAGCCAACAAGGTAGCCCAACTGTAGTAATTAAAGCGACCCTTGTTGACATTAGCGTTCTCCTGGTTGGCGCCACTGGTCTGTTCATGACTGATGGGCATGTCGTTTTCCACGGATTCCAGCGAAGCGATCAAGTTATCGATGATAACCTTACCATCGGTTTTGGGCAGCGAAAAATTCTGGAAATCATAAATATTGGCAGCTTCATAGTAGGGAACGTCACGAAACGTGCGTACCAGGTAAAAATACATCAACGAGCGGATGCAGGTCACCTCTGCGATATAGGCATCCAGTAGATCCTGTGAAAACGATTCATCGCGATCAAGCACGGCGGGCGCCAATTCAATGACGGTATTGCATTGATTGATGACTTTGTAGAAAGAAGCCCAATCAGAAAATCTGTTTGCCGTTGTGATTTCACCATTGTTGAGGGCTTTCAGGTCGGCATTAGCACCATTGGACGGTAAAGCCAGATCGGCCCTCATCTCTCCCCACACAAAATAATCCTGCATCATGGTACTGTTCAGCATCTGGGAATAACAACCCAATACGGCTGCTTTAACTTCTTCCTTGGTTTTCCAGTAACGTTCACGTACCACACCGTCTTCCGGCTGTACATCGAGCCAGCTATCGCAAGCGGTGAAAGAGACGACGGCCACCAACAATGCCAACCGCACCATCAACGTCGACACATGCCGTTGTCGCTTCACGTTCAGTCTATTTATCGCATTTTTCATTTCCATTGTTATTTGCGTGATACTTTGTGAATTAGAACGACACACTCAGACCAAAGTTATAACTCTTGGGGACTGGCGTGCGGGCATTGTCCTGAAAACTGCCTATCCTTATCTCTGGGTCTTGACCCGTATAGTTGGTTAAGAGCAACACGTTCTGCATGGTGAAGTAGGCGTATGCTTCCTGCAAGTTGAGCCTGGAAAGCAATTTTCTGGTTAAATTATACCGTAGTGTAAAGGATTTCCATCGGATAAACGAGCCATCTTCGACAAATCGGTCGGAAGCCAGCCAATTATACCCTTGGGCATGCAAGGCGCGTGGCAACAAATCCTTGGGAGCGGCGTCGGCATCGGCGTATTCATGACGCCAACGACGCAACACCGATGTGGCCTGGTTGTTGAAACCGTACATATTCTCCAGTTGCATGCGTGCGGCATTGACGATGTCATTACCGTATCGGTAGTAAAATACCGTGTTGAGTGACCAATTTTTCCATTTGATGGAAGGAGTGATACCACCATAAAACAGCGGGTTGTAATCGCCCAGGTAAACGATATCCTGGTAGTTGATCTGTCCATCACTGTTGACGTCTACGTATTTGGCGTCACCGGGCTGAAAGGTATATTCCAACGTCGGATAACCGAACTTCATATGCAACGGTACCAGATTACCACCGGCATCCGTGGTCATGATGGGTTGGCCGTCTTTACCGACTGCGATGGTTTCATCCGCATTCAAGTACACACCGGCATACTTATACCCGTAGAAGGCACCATGGGGTTGACCGGCCACAATGCGGGTAATGTAGGTACCATTACTGCTCCAATCTTCAAAGTTGTCCAAATCGGCGTATTCAGACAACTTGGTGACGGAATTTTCTTCCCGTGCCACATTGAAGGCAATGTTAACGGTCAAATCGGGAGTTCTGACCGGGATGTAGTTGATGTTGAATTCCCACCCTTCATTGCGAAGGACACCGTAGTTGAGCGCCATGCTGGAGAAACCGGAAGAAGTAGGTATCGACGTACTGGCACTGTATTGATCTTTGGTGACACGAAGGTAGTAGTCAAATTCGGCGTTCAACTTGTAGTCTAAAGCGACAAAGTTCAAACCATAGTTATTCTGTATCGATCGTTCCCAACGCAACTCTTTCAATTCCAACGATGATGGATACGAGGTGGATTCTCCAAGGTAACCATAGGAGTAAGAACTGTAACGGTTGAAATACAGGTAATCACTGTCAGGACTCCTACCGGTGATACCGTATGAGGCACGCAAGGATAAATCGTCAAGCCAGGTACCCTTAATGGCTTTCATAAAGGGTTCGCCTGATACACGCCAGCGTCCGGATATGGCCGGGAACGTACCGTAGCGATAGTTCTTGCCAAATCGCGAGTTACCGTTCAACGCAACGTTACCGTAGATGATGTAACGATCCAGGAACGTGTAGTTTGCGTTGGCAAGGACACTCATGCTGCGTTGTTGTCCCACTCCAGAAGTCAGCTCGTTATCAAGGATGTAATAGTTAACGGGGTCGGTCAGGTAATTGGATGGAGAACCGGCTGTGCCGACATCAAAGGAATAACTTTCACGTGAATAGGTGTTTAATTGCATCATCACAATCAAGCGGTGTTTGTTTTCATCCAGGCGTGGAGTGAAATACAACTTGTTGAAGGTTTGGATGACAAATGACTCAGGTTCTGACAAGGAGGCTTCATTGAAGTATTTGCTGTCATACCAATTAACACCCGTTGCTGATGAACTCAGGAACTTTTCCTTACGGTCGTTACCCACGTCAAAGCCAACATCAAAGGTATAGCGCCACACCTCGTTGGGTTTGATCTGCACTTGAAGGTGCGGAATGATTTTTTCGCTGGTCAGGTTGAAACTACCCAGATCCGCCAGGGCAATGGGGTTGAAAATGGAAGGATAGGAACCCTGGGGACCGTTGAGTGGCGTAAAATAGGTGGGCATCTGTACCCCTAGCTCGTTGTACTCGTAAATTCCTTGGTTGGGCATCATGGTGTAGGCGCGTGAACGAACATCATTGCTTTCACTGCCTCCGGGTAATAGATTTCGTTGATTTTCAGAGTGGGTGTAGGCAATGTCGGCACTGAAACGGATTTTATCTGACACAAAGTAGTCCAGGTTCAACCGGGTATTGATACGGGATAAACCGGTACCAATCGAGTTGCCTTTCGTGTTGTAGTAACCTGCCGAGAAGGAATAACGTACTTTGGCGCTACCACCCCGTACGGAGAGGTTGTAATCCTGGTTATAACCGGTTTGGGAAATTGCATCCAGCCAATCAGTGTTATTCCGGTAATTATAAAAGGTATAGGGATCACGCGGGTCGTAGGAAAAGGGCTTGCCGGTTACTGAGAGCAAATCCAGTGGCTNNTAGAATATTCGTTACCGGAGAGAATGGGAATTGATTTGGGCTGTGGCAAAATACCACCCTTGGCTACAAAGGTGATTTTGGGGGGCGATATGGTACCGCGCTTGGTTTCAATCTGCAACACCCCGTTGGCAGCCTTGGCACCCCAGATAGCAGTAGCGGCAGCGTCTTTCAACACCACAATACTCTTGATGTCAGAGGGTGCCACGTTCAACAACTGAGAGAATTCTTCCTCGGTTGCTGTTGCGAAGTCAAAGTCGGCACCGATCTCTGTTTCCAACGGTATCCCATCGACCACAATCATGGGTTGGTTGTTTCCACTAATGGAGGTGATGCCTCGGATACGGATGGACATACCACTACCAGGGTCACCGGCATTGGCCATGATATCCACACCGGCCATGCTACCTTGCATCGCTTCATCAATGGAAGCAACGTTCAGGTCAGAAATGTCCTCGGCGCTCAACTTGGAAATAGCCATGGAGATATCTCTTTCATCGATATCCAGGGAGCCAACGCGTTGCTTTTGCGTAGCGCTGACCACCACTTCCTGTAACTGACCTCTTTCTTGAAGTAATATTCGAATGGCGGTATTGTCTCCGATGGTCATTTCAAATTTCTTGTAACCGACATAGCTGACGGACAATCGGTTATTTTTACTGGTAACCATCAGACTGAAATTACCGTCCAGGTTGGTGACCGTACTGGCTATCACGCGGTTGTCTGCGTTCATTTCCATCACAGTGGCTCCGATGACGGGTTCCTTGTCGATGGCTGAAACAACCGTACCGCGTATCAGTATCTTTTCCTGTGCGACGACGTTTCCCGTTGCCAGAAGGAACAGTACAATGAACCAAAAAAACGTTCCTGTATTTTTCATAGCATTTACTCTTCGATTGTTACTTCGCCACCTCATATTTAATATAATTGTTCACCTCGTGCAGGATAGCCTTGCAAGCGATGCGGTTGCTGCGGTAGTTGTTGGGGATAGATGTACCTGTCGGCTTGCCACGCTGAATGCGTACCGTGTTGGAGGTTGTACCCTTAACCAAGACCTTGCTGCCCTGTACCACATCCTGAGGTTTGAAGTTCAGCAGACCACCTGAGGTCTTGCTGATTTCAAGCAAGAGTGTCTGGTTAGTTAGTTGAATATCCGTGCTATCAACCCTAACGGTAGCGTTGACTTTGGCCATCACAGGCACCAGGGCCTTGTTGAGTTCCATTTCATTAGCCGGATAGAGGTAGCCCTTGATGTTGTCGTCCACAAAGACACGCCCCTGGATAATGTGTGAGTTGATAAAGAAGGCCGCTTTGGCAAAGGCATCGGGATTGGCTGCGTTCACATCGGCCAACGGCGGTAACAAACCGGCGTTGATGGCCGACTGCATGGCTGTCGCATTGGGCATCAATACAGTATAAAACTGTTCGGTGTTGATATTGTCCAAGGCGGTATTGGCCGGATCATCCGGGTAGGTTTTGATACACTTTTCCAGGTAATCGACAAACAACTTCACGTTCGGATTTTGTGTCCGGGCACGGTCCAGATATTCCCACAGGGTGAGATCCCTGACTTTCTTATCGTCGCTCAGACCACTCACACGGGGCGAATACTCTAATAAACCATCCACCTTCCAAACGGTGCCGTTCAAATAAGTTTCATCCAGCTTGGTCAGGTTGACAAAGGTATTGTCTTCAATGTTGCCGGCTGCCTGTATCTGATTATTCTTGTACCTGACAGGGTCACCAAAGCTGGTAACGGCAAAATTCCAGCCATCCTCATTACTAATACCTGGTGTTGAGAAACTGGTGATCTCCGAATCCACTTCATCGTTTTTCAAACCCAGGAACAGGTGTTCGCGCAACAGGCGGGTCAATCGGCTGTTGGCGTTCACTTCAGCTATGGAATGCGAGAAGGTGTTGTTGGATTCATTGTAAGAGAAACCGTCAGCCTCCAGTAATTGGTCGTCAAACACAAGCAAGGTAAAGCGTTCTGAAATGAATCCATTCAGCGTGCATTTTTGCAAATTCTCACGCAAGGAGGTATTAAAGTTATTGACAAATCCGACGTTCGACCATTTATGGGCCGGATTGAGAAAGATTTCGGAATACACCGATTCAAAGATGCGGCTACGAATGGCTTCATTGGAACGGTAGACAAAGCCATTGCTGGCCAGTGAGCCGCCTATGATGCTACTTTCAGCGAACGCCTTGCCTGTACTGCCTTCACCGTTCAGGTAATCACCGTTGCCGTTTTGAGAGGTGCTGTAGTTGGCCGGCCAAACTAGAGTAGGTATCAGGTGGGCGTTGATCAGGGTCCGGATAATCTCAGTAGGCACGTTTTGACCACTGGGGTAATACTTGAGTACACGGGTGGTCATATAGGCATTCAGGGCATCGTTGGTAGGAAGAATAATGGTGTACCCTGATTTTTCGGCCTCATAGGATCCCGACTCAGGGTCAACGATGTTTTCGAGGTTGAGTGAGTAGGCCAAATCGGAGTATGATTTGATATAGATACGGCTGATGTTTTCCTTGGGCATGATTTTCTGCAAGGACTTGAGCAAGGTAGGTGACGTGACTTCCTCATAGGTCCTGAACAAGTATTCATCATACCTATCTTTTGCATCGACCAAGGACTTAAACAGGCTGTTTTCCGGTTCATTCAGTACATCGGCGATGTTCTTCAATGGCAGATTGACCGTAGAAACCTCATGAATGATACCGTTTTCAGCCCGCATATCAGCCCGCAGTACAGCACCTCCTTGTATATTCTTACCGTTGAACGTCAAACCGGGAAAGAAAGTGGTATAATCAGCTGGTGTCAAGGCTGGTGTGTAGGAATTGAAAAAGGCACTGGTGAATACAGGCAAAAACTTGTAGTTGTTGCTGGTAGTTACCCAAGTACCCTGTCTGGTTTGGTCAACCACCCATTCGTTGTTGAATTCAGGATCCTTATAGGGTAGCGCATAGTACTGGGTTTTGAATTTGAACGCACCTCCCACCCCGAGGGAATCAAACACAAAGGTGCTGTAGCAAATGGAATACGCGACGACCTTGTCCACCAAGGTATCGGGCATGTCGGCTACGGTAGCATAGCCCCGTTGCGTAAGGAAGGCGTTGAACGCGGAATCGTTGGGGGCAAACACGGTGTACAGTCCTGCGCCTTGCAAGACAGAAGCGTAGCTTGTCCTGTCAACCGCCTGCAGGTAGTGATTGAACGAACCGTCCGCTTTCAACACCTCATAAATAGGAGGCTCCAGCCAGGCCGGTCGCTCATAGTAATCGTCTTTTTCGCAGGAGGATAATACGCAAAGCAGGCAACAGACAGACAACGTACTGACTATCCTCGCAAGGTTTTTGCTCTTCATACCGGTATTGTTAGTTAAAGTTAAGTATCGGGCGATCGATTGATCGATGGTAAAAGTAACGTATCAAAGGGTAAACGGCGCTCCGTTCATGTTACATCCTACAAAAGAAATCAGACAAAATACACAACCAAACGTACAAAAAAACCATCTTGTCGGTTTCAGTTGGCAAATGTAGCTATTTACTCGATATCAAGCAAGAAATGCAGCGAATTATTGTATTGTATATACAAGACACATCGAAAATTCCCTTCAAAACCGAAGAAGGGTGTCTTCCATTACGAAAGCACCCTTCTTGTATTTATCCTAAACCTATTGGTTTCTATCGCCTGCCTATTCCTTGACGCTGGCGGAAAGAGAACAAGCTAGCTTTTTCAGACCTTGACTGACCAGGTACGCATTAACCTGAGCACCGGCTTTGGAGGTATGGGTGTGGTCACCGAAGTAATACGGAGCCACCAAAGCCTGGCCCATGGTGTCGTACTTGTCACATACCAGGTTGTGCAGGTCAATAAACAAGGCGTTTTCTTGTGCGGCAGCCTCTTTGGCCCACAAGGCATAACTTTCGTTGTTTCGGATGACTTTGCCATCTTTCCAATCGTTGCGGGGTATGAGACTCACTACGACAGGTATGGCACCCTTGGCCTTGGCGTCCTTGACGTATTGGCGGATGTACCAGCCATACGAATGAATGGTCACTGTATCCTTGGCAGGACGTTCCACCATGACAAATTCCTGTGAATCATCCCCATTGCCCTTGAGCGTAGCTCTGGCACGACCGGTGTTGAAGGGGCCACCGTCGTTGTGACCAAATTGAAGCAGCACGTAATCGCCAGGATTGAGGCGGCTCACTACACGTTCCCAGAGACCTTCCTCAATGTAGGTACGGCTGCTCCGCCCTCCCAGGGCACGATTGACCACCACGACATCGTCTTTCAGAAAGTCTGCCAGGAAGGCTCCCCAGCCCCACTGGCCATTGCTTCCTGATCCATCTCCATTCTTGACTGTAGAGTCACCAATGGTATACACTGTCACCTTGGTGTCTTTTTCCCGGAGTCCTGCCTGTTTGCCGGCAGCCGAGGTCTTCTCGTTGCTGAGTTGAATCACCAGGATGGAAAATGATTGACCCAGTGCCACAAAATCAAAGTCGGCACCCACCAGTTCCAGTTCTTTTTCCTCGGGCTTGATGACCTCAGGGTTATCCAGGGTGTTTTGTGCCCTGAGATTATCTGATTGCAACCGGATTAGTTTGACGTTGGCGCTGGCTTGTTTGTAATCTTTCAAGTTGATGGAAACCGTTTTGGCGGTAGGATTCCTATTGGCAATCTTGATGATCAAGCTATTTGACCTGCTGTCTTTGACAGCGCTGGCGTATAGCCCGTCTTGTCCCGTCAGCGGTTTGTCACCCGACAAAGCAGACAGCACATCAGTACCCTTATACTGCCCATAGAGGGCTTGCACATGCCAGTTGGGCGTGCGCATGCTGCGCAGGTTGTCAAACCAAATCAAGTCGGGATTCCATTGCCAACCATCTATATGGGCAAACAGGGGAGCGTAGGTGGCCAGGCGCACGACGTCGGCGTTGCGTTCCAACCCTGTCATAAAGGCAGCTTCGGAAAGGGCGGCCAGGAAATTGTTAGCCTTACGGGTAGACTGGTCATGTGAGGCATACTCGCCGGCAAAGACCTTGGGACCTTTGCGGTCGTAGGTGTCATACCTGGCTGCATTGTTGAAAAACCAATCGGGAGCCATGTAATAATGTTCGTCAACCAAATCAACCTTCAGGCGCTTCATCTCAGGCCACAAATAATCAAAGCGGTCGCCTGAGGCCGAAGGACCGGAACTACCGACAATCTGGATGGAGGGATACTTGGCCCTGAGAGCTTTGACAAAAGGCTCGAGGCGCTCGGGATAGAGACTGCCCCATTGTTCGTTACCGATAGCCAGGTACTTGAGGCTGAAGGGTGCTGGATGCCCCATGTCAGCCCTCACCTTACCCCACTTGGACGTGGCCGGACCGGTGGCAAACTCAACCAGGTCGAGCGCATCCTGAACATAACTGTCGATTTCCCCCACAGGCACGTGGCATTCGGTTCCATCATTCTGGAACTGACAGGCCAGACCCACGCTCAGCACGGGCAGGGCTTCGGCGCCAAAATCTTCGCAGAGTTGGAAGAATTCGAAGAATCCCAACCCGTAACTCTGAAAATAATCGGGAAAAAAGCGGTGCGGGAAGGTATAATGCCAACGGTTTTCATTCAATGGCCTGTTTTCAACGGGACCGACGGATTTCTTCCAATCGTACCTGGTTTCCAGGTCTGTACCTTCCACAATGCACCCACCGGGGAAACGGAAGACGCCCGGCTTAAGATCGGCCAAGGCCTGGGCCAGATCCTTGCGCATGCCATTCTCACGTCCCTTCCACGTGTCGACAGGGAACAGGGAAACGTGTTCTAGGTCCAGCGATCCAGCCGAAGTCAGGAAAATCCGTAACCGACCTTTGTTGACATCCTTTCTGGCTGTCAGCTGTACACTGTATTTCTTCCAGTCAGAGCCGTTGATGACCACGTTTTCACGGGCCATGACCTCATTTTCTTCGTCGATGAATTCAACCCGGATGCGTTGTTCGCCCGACTGAGCCCTGGCCCAGACCGAAAAGCGATAGGCAGCGTCACGTTTGAAGCCTATGCCTCTGAATCCCTCATTCTCGATACCGGTGTGTTTGTGACCATGGCCCGCGTTAGAGAGTTTGACGTAGTGGGGGTTCTTGTCAAAAGGCCCATCGGTTTGGACACTGACCTGACCAAACGTATACCAACCCATAAGGGTCTGGGGAAAATCAAACGAGCGGTTCTTGATCAACTCGGCGTAGAGGCCACCGTCAGCCCCGAAGTTGATGTCTTCAAAGAAAATGCCATACATGTCGGGATTGACTGTGGCAATGGGTTTTTTCGTCTGGACGGTCAGGTTGGTGCCGGCAGACCAGGCTGTCAGGGAAAGGAACACTGACAATGCCATCAAAAGCATGCGTTGTTTGTTCATACAGATAGATTTGGTTGGTATAATGGTAGGTAGGTTTTACTTGTTCGGAGAAATTCGTCCTGGTTGATTTTTTATGGCACCTCCGGATTCATCGTTTGCAAAGGCACAAGCCGGACAGGTTGGGTGATACCGGATGGCATCACAGACCAGTGTCCATAGGTCGTCGACCGATAAGCCACATCCACGAAGTTGATTTCCTTGAAGATGCGCCATTTGACCCCACGCCTGTCGTAATCGGCGATACGGTTGGCAGGCAGGTTGGTCACTTCCAGGGTGAGGGTGTTCAACTTTCCGGGTTTGAGCAAATGACCGATGGTAAGGGTATAGGGAAGACTCCAGACGGTACCTGCATAGACGCCGTTGACAGTCACCCTGGCACTTTCGGACAAGCCCTTCAGGTCCAGACGCCAGTCGTCTGCTTTTTCTTTGGGCATTTTAAATGATAAGGTATAACGCCCAGTACCGGCAAACACCGTTGCACTGTCGTGAGGAAGGTTGGTCCAGGGTTGCGGATCTCCGTGCATGACAAAGGTGCCAGGTATGGCCGGTTGACCCTCTCCGAAAGCAAACTGCCAGTCGCCAGACAACGTAAAAGGACTTGCTGAGCGTTTTCGTGGATTGGTTACCTGCATGCCGGCTTTCATGGCCTGTTGCAGGTTGATGCCTTCCTTGACATAAAGAGGGAAGTGCGGTTCATTGAGGGGAGCCTGGTCGAACGTCCTGATCAAGATGGAAGCACCGGGTTTGAGTTGCAGATAGACCTGTGTCTTGCCATTGACGGTACGCAATGCCGCCTGTCCTTTACGGCCGGTAACGGGATCGAACAACATGGCCGAGGTTGCCTTGACCCCCAGCGTCACCCATTCATCAATGGATTTGTTGTGCTGTTGGGCCACAAAATAAACATAACCATCCGGGTAACGGCGTCGAATGAAACCAGCCCCCCACTCCCCTGTCATGGCCTCATAGGTACAGGGCACTTGCTCCAGTATATCCTGCAGGTAGTTGCCATACATGACGCGGCCTTTTTCAAAGGGTTTCCCGAAATAGCTGGACACGCGTGGATAAAGCTTGTAGGCACTGATGGCTTGTTTCAGGGAATCACGCCTGGCTTCCAGGTTGCCCAGTCCTGGCACATCTTCAGGGAGTCGGTTCAGAAAGGCCACAGTAGCACCGGCCTTGGTCAACTCCAGCAATTTAGCGGCGGTGGAGGCTGGCATGTAGCGGCAGTCAGGAACCAAAATCAAGGAATAGAATGCCCCACCCTGTGTCTTGATGCGCTTACCCTCGACGGAGGCTGCCAACAGTTGATTGTCGGATACATAATCCAGGTCATAACCCAGTTTGCGTATGTCGAAAACCAGTTTCTCAAAAGCCGGGAGTTTTTCACTGATCTTATGGATGTCGAATGTCACATAATGCCCTTTGCGCCAAGTCTGCCAGNNCATAGATGGGAAAATACAGCAGCACCTCATTGTCAGGTTGTCCATTCTGCAAAAAAGCTTGCACCCTGGCCGCATAGGTATTGAGCGCTTCCATATCCCTGAAAATGGTGTTGTTCGGATTGACCAGAATGGAGGCATAAAACAGCCAACCAGGCCAGGATGCCTCCTGAGGGGTGTAAGGCGCTCCGTGGTAGAAGACCCTGTTGATACCGTTGAGGAATAGTTGGTCCATTTCCGGCTTGATTTGGGAGAGGGACGTCCTGAAATGCTCGGTCAGCCAGGTCATACTTTCGGCTGATGTCAACGGTTTGCCTGTAACATGGGCGGCTGAGGAAGCGTATTTGAGTGTGGCCGGATTGGCATCGCTCACTTTTCTCACACTGTCCAACCGTAAGCCTGGGATGTCGAACGCAGTGATACCAAATGATTCGCACTCAGGAATATCTATGGCACCATATAGATCAAGCAGGTTACCTGGAGAGCCGTGAGCCTGGTTACGGGTTATCGCTCCTTTTGAATGAGCCCATCGTGTCCACGGCAGCGTAAATTCAGTTAAAAGCAGATCAGAAACGGTTTCCCTGTAATCGGCGATGACCCTGGCGGAATGGTCGGTATCGCCTTCACCCAGGAATTCGGGCAAGTAATCAGCCAGGTCGTACCCTCTCAATCGCTTGAACGCTTCCAGCAGGTTTTCTGACCAATCCGCCNNGTGTAGGAATCATTGAAAAACGTATGGGGCCAGGGGGATCCGCTCGATGCAAAAGCCTCATTGAAGCGGCTGACGTAGTGATTGAACACCGCTTGGGAGAAATGGTTCATCACCAGCCCTTGTCCTCCCGGTGCTGCGCGCTTGACCTGTTGCAGGGTTTTCCCCACAAACAAAGCGTAAACGATGCCATCCTGCGGAGTGCCCCATTCCAGGTGCCCCTCCTTATATAAGGTGAGGGGGATTTGTTCCCGGTAACCATCTTCCCCAACGAACAACAACGCTTGTAAGGTAGCCAAGGGTTGTTGACGGGTGTCGGCAACCCGCAGGGCAATACGCTGCGAGGTGGCACGGCCGCCAGGCAAGGCCTTGATGGCTTGTTTGACAATGAGCTGCCGGGAGGCAGCCTGAGCAGTGGCGATGGTCGGTCCACCAAAAGGCCAGCCTGTACCTGTATTCATATCCACCCACATTGACCGTTTATTGGCCTCAGCCACGGTATGGGTATACAATTGCATCCAACGGGGTGACAGAAAAGGCACTTCTTTGGCATCTTCGCCCTGAACGCCATAGATGGGGGTGATTTCTACCGTACCGATACCGGCTTGATCGAGGGATGCCAGGTTCCAGCTCAGGTTTTTTTCATCCACGGCGCTACCCAGCCACCACCAGCGCACACCGGGTTTGTTTACGGTAGTCAGGTTTGGCCACTCCGTAGTCGAGGGTTCTTGAGCCAGCACAGGCAAGGTTGCCAGGCAAACGAACGCCATCAAGGAAGATAGATGCACAGCAAGGCTTGAATTGAAATGACGGTTTTTCATACAGTTACGTTGTTCAAGTGTATCAATGAACGAGGTTCTTAAGTTCGTCGGGCGCATCACTGGTGAAGGTGTTCGAGCGTTGTCCGGCTTTGAGAAACAGGTCTTCAACCACCTTGGCTTCCACGGTGAAAGCTGGTTTGAAGCGATTCGACTGAAGGTAATTCATCAGGCTGAGGTACAGTTGCCTGGCTACGGGACGACTGTCAAGGTTGCGTTCCAGATCCATACTGCATACCATCAGTCGACCGGCTCCCACCTTGGCTTCAAACAGCAGACCTATTTTTCGGCTGAGAAACCAGGTATCGATGGGTTGAACAATGGGGCGGAAACCGGCGGGGAAATCACGGAACACCGGATGGTGGTCATTGATCAGCATACCAGTTGTATGCGGCGGGCGCATTTTAAACCAGGAGGTATTCCAGAAGACGGGAGCCAGCGTGTTGACAATATCCTTACCGTATTCCACCCGACCGTCACATAAAAGCAAGACCTTACCTCCTTCAGCCAACCGTTGAGCAACGGCAGGGCTCCAACTGTGATCCACCAACACATCGCCCGGTTCAGGGATGGCTACCGTGGCCGGATAGACATGAAAATCCCAGTCGTTGGACGCGTTGAACGGAGCGATGGTAACCGTTAGGGTAAGTCGTTGGGGCGTTTTCACAAACGACAGATCAATGTTCAGGTCTCCCAGGGAAATGTTGTTGCCAGGTTCCACGGGTCGCTCGGGCAACGTGCCGGCAGCCACCACCACGCCTCCTTCGTTGGTCAATGTCCAGGAGGGTTGAACTACGGCATAGGTCGGTGCTGCGAAGTACGAGAGTTCGGCAGCAGCGTTCAAAGGTTGGTCATTGGTGAGTACAAACGAAGAGGTACGGATCAGTGGCACCACGGGTCCGCAGAAACGGCTGAAATCCTCAGCACGGCAATAGCCCTTTTCTTCCCAGAATACATCAAGTACGCCGACAAGCGCCGTGCCCTGACCAGAGTAGTCATTGAGCGACAGGAGCTGGAAGCCGGCATAATCGGGCGTCCGCAGCGTCTTCTCAATCTCGTGTTTGTAACATAAGGTTTGCAAGTGGCCTGAGGCCATCAAAAAGGCAGCCGCCTGGTCACCCATATCGTGCAAGGCCAGCTCTTCCTGAAACAACTCGAAGTTTCTGGCTTTATTGACACCCGTATATTTACGGATTTCGGAAAAATTGGGAAAAGCGCACCATTGCCCGGTTTCGTGTGAGACAAAGGGTACGCTCACGGTGTCGATGGATGGTTTGAAATCAGACCTACTTTCAGGCTTTCTGTTCCAGGCCAGGCCTCTGGCACCGGCCTTCACGTGA
This sequence comes from Bacteroidales bacterium, assembly GCA_003506275.1. Lineage (GTDB taxonomy): Bacteria > Bacteroidota > Bacteroidia > Bacteroidales > UBA1402 > UBA8389. The sequence goes on from DOBD01000118.1 coordinate 20,677, forward strand.
AACTGGTTGGCTGGTTGCCAAGCCCAACTTCCCCCTACGCTGGCTCCAGTATAGACTCTTCTGGAATCGCTCGCTTTCCATTCGTTCACAAACCGGGTGACCCAGGCTACCCAGCGGCCTCTTGGCTCGTTGCCGGCGGCCAACATGACAAACGAAGGATGATTGCCATACGCCTTGGATAGTCGCTTGGTTTCTTCCATCAAAAAACGGTCGATGGGCTTACCGTCACCCAGGGACGAACCATGGTTGGGCCAACTGGGTCCTTCGGGCTGCAAGTACATACCTACCAGGTCGGCCGCCTCGAAAGCCGCTTCCGGCGGACACCAGGAATGAAAACGCATGTGATTGAGCCCAAACCGCTTGCATATACGGAATATCCGTTCCCAGGCGGCAACGTCCATGGGGGCATATCCGGTTTTGGGAAAACAACAATTCTCCACCGTACCCCTGAGCTGTATTTTACGACCGTTTAGATAAAACCACTTGCCCTTACAGACGATTTCGCGCATTCCGAATGACAGGCTCTTGGTTTGTTGAGTGGTCGTTCCAGCCAACAACTCTACCGACAAGCGGTAAAGAGCGGGATTGAATTCATCCCAGGTTTGCATGGCATCTCCCAATGGCAAGGTCAGTTGGACGGTCAATCCGGTATCTGGTACTGTCACTGCGTACGAGTGCCTGTCAGTCTCATGACTAGTGGGGCTGTTGTAGCTCCTGGCTTGCCAACGCAACAGGCGTTTCATGGTCTTGCCGCTGCGGTTTTCCAACCGGATGGCCAGCCTGGCTTCGCGCTTGGATAAGTCAGGATAAACCTGTATGTCTTCCAGAAAAATCAAGGGAGTGCTGGCTAACGTCATGGTACCCACTACGCCGTTCCAATTTCCCTGGGTCTGATCAGTAAGGCTGTGGGAATCCTGGCCGACATTGGCCGACTTGATGCGGTTGTCTATGCGCAGGGTCAACCGATGCGTGCCTGGTTTAACCGTTGAAGGCAATTCAATACGATGAGGCACACAAAAACTACTGTCTTTACCAATCAGTTGATCGTCCAACCACACCATGGTCTCGGTATGAGGGCGCTCCAAGGCCAATACGATGCGTTGACCACGCCAGTTTTCCGGAATGACCACGTCACGTTGATACCAGGCGGCGCCGACATAATGACGATCGGGTGTCAGGAAAAAAGGAAACTTGACCCGACCAGGCTGACGATACCTGGCCATGGCTGGATTGAAATAAAAGGAACTGTCGTATAAACTACCTGTCCACTGCGTTTCCAGTCCAGGTATATCCCCCTTGTCATATTCAGGCATGGAACCTGGCAAATGGATGGTCTCATCCAAGGGCTTGTTGAACCAGGCCTCTTGAATACCAACGTCCAATCGATCCATCTGAAACGACCAGGGACCCGCCAGATTAACTTCTTGAGCCTGAAGCAACAGGATAGGCAACAAAGCCAGCAACATACTTGCGTGGCTTTTACGGAACTTTTTCATGGGGCACTGTTAGATTGGATTCAAAGGTAACCATTAGAATTCAAACGTAAAACCCCTGTCCTGTTGAAAAGGCAGTTGATCGCTACAGATAGAGCCTGTTGTTACTTGGATAGTTTCTGTAAAACGGCAATGAGCACCGTGCCCTGAGTACCGTATTCAAAGGTGTAGATATGAGCCGTTACATGAAACAATTCACCGCTGCGATTAACACAATGAAGGGAATGCTCCACATTAAGGGTTTCAGGTTGAATGAAGTTCATATTATGCCTCAGATACCCGACATAAGGCTCATCGTCAGCCAGCAAGTCCTTGATACCGATGACCTCCATTTCTGCTTCGGTATAGCCAAACAAGTCACGCAGGCGCGGATTGGTGAATAGGACCTTGTAGTCTTTCAATGCAAACAGGATGACACCTTCTCGCATATTGTCAATGATGGAGGCATTCAGCCGTAAGCGAGCTTCCTTTTCCACGATATCCGTCACATCCCTGACCACCACCATGGCCAGCATCACATCCCTGTCCATGACAGGACTCAAGGTAACAAGGGCTTCGAATAGACGACCATCCTTACGCATTCCCTGAATGGGTTGCCCCTGGCCCATGATCTTCTTGCCTGGCTGATTGAAATAGGTCTTGAAATCCGCCATAAGGTCAACCTGGGTAGCAGGAACCAGATCAACGACCCGCATGGTCAACAGGACTTCCGGGGTGTAACCAAACATGGACACCGCCATCACATTGGCCAACCGGATACAGCCTTCTGCATCCACCAATAAAAAGGCATCAGGAGCATCCTGAAAGAGTTGCCTGAACCGGTTTTCGTTTTCCTGTGTCAATTGTTGCTGTGTGTAGACAGCCGTCTCATCCTTGATGGTCAAGAGTAAGCCCTCCGACATCGGTGAGGTTGAAGGTAAATAGGTCAGCGTACAGGATACGGTGATGGTGTTTCCAGCCTGATTAGTCAACCAGGCACTCTCGAAGCGCGTCATAGCCTTATCACCTTGAAGCCAGCCTATCACGTTGAACAATGGTACACCTGTGCCTGGTCTGGTCAACCGTACAACGTCATCCACCATTTTTCCGGAAACGGCTTCAAGTTTCACACCCAGCAGGGATTCACCCATTAGATTGATGTAAAGGATGCTTCCATCGTGATTAGTCAATACGACAGCTTCTTGTAAAACATCCAAGGTCAACCTGAAGCGTTGTTTAAGAGAGGCTAATTCGGCACCCTGCTCCAAATAAGCGTACATATTTTTTCCCTGCCTGAAATGAATGATGAAGTACACTGCCAGAAAACAAAGCAAGACCAGAATTGCCGCTATGAACAGCATCAGATGAAGAAAGGAACGTAAGTTGTTCGTTCGTTGCGTATCATCCAATTCAACCAACAAAAGCCAGGGCACATGGTGGATCTGGCTGATGTGGAAATGATCGTCGTTTGTAATCAAGGCACGTTGGGCCGTTGTCAAGGGCACCCAGCAGGAACCGGTATCAGGTCGATCAGTATGGGGGCTGTAGATCAACCAGCTATCCTGTCGATCGTTCCAAGCCAGTGAAAAATGAAACCGGCCTCCTTCAATCTCCCAGTCGCTCAAAATGGGTACCAGTGTGCGTTCGGGGCTGATTTTAAATACAATACCGCCCATATTGTCGCCCATCAAGTTTTTAATGGCGGCGATGACATCAATGTATACACGACTGTCGATGGTTGATCGGTACAGTTCAGACACCATACTGGAATCTGTCATCCTGGCTTTTGCATAATAGATTTTGTCAATGCTGTCGTTGAAAGCAAGAGCAGGATTCGTGGACAGGTGATGGTTGCCCAGGGTGTCAAGCAGTATCAGGTCGGCATACATATGTTCCTTCTTTGTCTGATGCAACATATCCAGAACCGGGGAAGAATCGCCCTCCCCTTTCATGTATGCCTCAATAATGTTGATGAAGCGCTTCTCGTGTACAATGAGGTTGGCATCCTCTATTTCATCTTCAAACCAGGCATTCAACTGCGCTTGTTTGGTTGCCACCAACGCCTTGAGAGCGGTCTGATTTTCCGCCTTCGATCGGACATCTTCCACATGGTAGAAAACAAGAATGCCCAGCCCCAACAAGGCAGCAAAAACAACGCTGATCATCGCTGCGTTGCTCCATTTGAGATAGGATGGCTGGTCCATACGCCCCATTCTTTTTCGGTGGTCAAGATTCAATTCGGCATAAAGATAACAGATAAATCCCTTGAAAAGTTTAATACGGCAGGAAAATTAATTTCCGCTATATTTGTGAAAATTATTACAAGAGCAACAACATGTCAGATTCATTTCTACCCCAATACCGTAAAGTATATGAGTTCCTGCGTGGACAAATCGAACAAGGTTTGTTCAAACCTGGAGACCTCCTGCCTTCGGAAAACGAGTTAAGCCAACGGTTTCAGGTAGCCAGGCCTACGGTACGAAACGCACTGGAGCGCTTGGTGGTGGATGGTTTTATTCAGAAACAACAAGGCAAAGGCAGTATTGTGGTAGGCAAGCCCAAGGGTGTAGGTATTCTTTCGCTCAAGGGTACCACGTCTGCCATCAGCGAACACTTGATTACACGCATCATCGTAAAGCCTACCCTCAGACCATGGAAAGAGGCCTTCGGCTTCAAGGTCACACCGACGGAGCAGGAAGCTGGATGCATCTACTTTGAACGGTTGCGCATCATTAACAACCGACCTGTTTTTTTTGATATCACCATGTTGCCCAACATCAACCTGCCCCGCTTTACACAGCGCAACCTGGAAAATGCTTCGTTGTTTAACATCCTCCGTACGCATTATCAGATTGAGGTCAAGGGGGGTGAACAACGGCTGTTCGCGATCAAAGCCGATAAACGCATCGTTGATTTTTTCGAGGTTAAACCAGGTCATCCCGTCTTACAGCTGGACCGTAAGATCAACACCAGCCGGGTCGGTTTTCACTTATATAGTCAGGTTTTTTGCAACACCCAGGAATACGCCCTTTCGGGTACGTTTTAAGATAGCCTCCCATGATCAAACGCCAGGCACCCCGTTACTTCCGGTTTTGTCNNTGTCCTACAAGTAATAGATACCCATGGAAACACTGATTGAATGGGGCTATCTGGGTCTTTTCATTGCCACCTTTCTGGCGGGCAGTGTCGTACCTTTCAGTTCCGAACTGGTGCTCAGCGGTTTGTTGGCTGCCGGCGGGGATAACTGGCTCTGTTGGTTGGCGGCCACAACCGGCAACGTGCTGGGTGGCATGACCTGTTATGGATTGGGACGGTTGGGTAATCCGGTCTGGATTGAACGTTACCTGAAGGTCAAACCGGAGAAATTGGACAAGGTTTTGCTGTTTTTGCATGGCAAGGGAGCCTTCATGGCTTTTTTCACCTTTGTTCCCCTGGTGGGAGACTTGTTAGCCATTGGATTGGGTTACCTGAGAGCCAACTTGAGCGTGACCTTGTTGGCCATGACCCTGGGCAAAGGGCTGCGATACCTGTTATGGATTTTCCTGACCCGCGGTGTCATCGGCTTGTTTTAGCCGCTGGAGTGTTTCATACAAAAGCACAAATGCCTATCTTTGCGCTCGGTGACCAACAACCACCACCATTATTCACGTAACACCACTACTTATGGATGCAACTCAACAAGTGCTAGATGTCATGAAACAGGCAGGCACTCCCCTGAATGCAGGGAAACTGGTCGAACTGACCGGCTTGGACCGCAAAGAGGTCGATAAAGCCATGAAACAACTCAAGACTTCGGGCGCCATCGTGTCTCCGAAAATGTGTTACTGGGAACCGGCCAAATAAGATGCCCATTCTCTGTTTCAAACGCTGGTCGAGAAAGGGCTATGCCGTTTTCGCCAGTCTGCACAAAGTCGTCAAAATCGGCGTGGTGACCTTTTCCTGCACCCTGACTCAGGCCAGTTACCACACCGTTTTTGCCCAGGTTGACAGTCTGAAGCTACCGGCCGACGACATACCCCTCGAGGAGGTGGAAATCATGGCCAGTCAACCCCTACCCTGGACAGCAACCGCTTTCGCTGTCAGTTCCCTCAAACCCTCGGATATTGCGGCGGCGCCAGCCCTCAGCCTGGACGCCCTGCTGGATCACGTACCCGGTGTTGACATTCGTCAACGCGGCCCCGACGGGGTTCAAGCCGACATCAGCCTCAACGGCGGCACCTTCGACCAGGTGCTCATCCTTCTCAACGGGGTCAACATCACCGACCCACAAACCGGCCATCACAACTTAAACCTGCCCATCGAACTCTGGCAACTCCAACGCGTAGACATCCTGCGCGGATCGGCGGCCAGCCTTTTGGGCGCCCATGCCTTCTCCGGGGCCATAAATCTGGTCACGACAGGGCCTCCACTGTCCCATGGGTGGAAGACAACGGTCCAAACCGGCATTGGCAGCTGGCANNATAAGGGTGGAGTGCAAGTTGGCTTTAGTCACAAAAGCAGCGCCGGTTATCAATCCAATACTGACTATGATCAGTTGAACAGCCATATTCAAGCTGACTACCGCCATGAAACCGGCGGGCAATGGCTGCTGCAGGTGGGGTACCAACAAAAGGGCTTCGGCGCCAACCAGTTTTACAGCCTGGCCTACCCCAACCAGTATGAAGCCACCAAAACCTTGTTTACGGCGCTGAGTTGGCAAAAGGCCTGGCGTAACCATCATGCGCAGGCTCATGTATATGAACGCCTACACCACGACCGCTTCGAACTCTTCAGAGACAATAAGGAGGCGGCTTCCTGGTACAGTGGTCCGAATTACCACCTCACCAGTGTCACCGGTAGCCGGTTCACCCTGACCCGTCATCGCGGGGCTCACTTGACGGCCATGGGGGTTGATCTACGCAACGAACACATCCTGAGCAATGTATTGGGAGAGCCCGTAAACACCCCAAGACAAGATTGGCTTGATGTACATGCGCTGTATACGCGCGCTAAAAACCGTCTGACGAACAGCGTATTTGCTAACCAGAGATGGCAATTAGACCAAACCACAGTCAGTGCCGGGCTGGCCATCAATGCCACAACGGGCATGGGATGCTACTGGAATGGAAACATGGAAGCCATCCACCGCTTCAATCCTGCATTCAACCTCAGCCTAAGCTTGAACAGGGCCGTGCGGCTGCCCACCTTTACCGACTTGTACTACCAAAGCGCCACCCAAGTGGCCAATCCGTACTTACAGCCGGAAAAGGCGGTAACCAGCGCCCTCAAGTTGGACTACACAGTCCATCCATTCTCGACCAGTCTGCAGGCCTGGCACCGTAGAGGCAGCGATCAAATTGACTGGGTCAGGCACCCGGACTCCATCAAATGGTACAGCCGAAATCTGACCCGCATCAACGCCCCCGGAGGGCAATTGTAAATAGCCTGGTTGCCAGTCGAGGGCCCCGTGACCAGGATGTCGGTTGATTATGCGTTCCAGCATTTGGACAAGGATGCCGGGATATTGGATTCAAAATACGCCCTGGACTACCTCAAACACAAGCTCCAATTCAAAGCCTCGGCACATATGGTGGCCTCGCGACGGTTTGGAAACCTATGCCTCCACCTGGTCGGGGCGTACCATGACAGAGCCGGCACGTATGCAGATCAATCGACGGGAGTCTTGGTTGCCTACCATCCGTTCTGGCTCTGGGACAGTCGTATCACCTGGAACCTGAAGGCTGTCAGTATGAACCTTGACCTCAACAATGTGACCAACAGATCGCACACGGATTTTGGGGGCTTGCGCCAACCAGGAAGGCATATCAATTTCAGTATGCAGATACGCCTCCCTGACTAATGCCAATGGTACCTTATTTTCCCAAACTGAGGCTGGAAAAATAGTCTGGTGCCAGGGTGTTACCGGGGCGTAAGGCATCGATGGTGAGCAAGGATCGCCGCTTGTTGGGCAACGTCGTCGCTTCCAACCGGCAGGCCATAAAGGTACCATCATCAAGCTGTTTGTAATCACCCAGAACCAAGACCTTGATCCGTTGTCCGGCGGCATTCAGGAAGACCAGCTGACGCGTCAGTCTGGTCTTCTTGTCTATCCAGGCCTTTTTGGTAGCATACCCTTGAGCCTGAGCAATGGACGAGGTCTTACACGTAGACGTGACCACCCAGCAATCCGTACCCTCCAGTTCTTCGGAGCCGGTCAGATGATGCGTGTAATCGCCCAGGGCTGGCTTGCCCAAGTCGGCATGACTGAATGAGGAGCCCATGAAGGATTGTCCTTTTTCCCGACTCACAATGCGCCTGGTGTTACGTAAAGCCGGTAAGAAGATCCACATGTCATCGTCCTTATCCGGGTAATCATAGATCAATAGGCGCGTGCCGGCCACATCAGCCGGGGCCAAAAAGGTCAGACGGGTTTTGGTTACTCCATCAAAGACCCTTGATGCCTGCTGGATACGCCGTGTTCGTACGTTACCTCTGGTGTCGTAGATTGACAGNNGTGGCATCCATATCGGCGGCCGTCAGGCTCACGGCATCGGTTGAAGCCTTGATTAAAGCGACGGGGTCAGGGGTGCTGTCCCCCGCCGCTTTCAAAATGGCCGGCCAGACTGCGAACAGGCAGAGAAGGCCGCCGAGCAACACAGTGTGTCGCAAGTTGTTTCTTGAAGCGTGTTTCATTGTGTGTCGTAGGTTGATAAAAAACGTGGCTGCCTGAGTTTGAGAACGGCGGGNNCGGGAACCAACAGCAATGCCGCTAACAGACAGAGCAAAAGGGAAAACAAGATGAGAAATCCAAAGGCCTTGAGCAGGGTCAAGCTCGATAAGAACAGCACCGAGAAGCCAGCCATGACAGACAAGGCGTTGGCCAGGATACCCCTGCCAGTCGTGGTTAGCGTTGTATGCAGCGAGTCGTTCCAGTCAAGTCCGGCTTGGCGTTCCTGGTGCATGCGCCAAAACAGGTGAATGGTGTAATCCACTCCCAAACCGATGGCAATGGATGATAACAGGGAGGTCGCTATATCCAATTCCAACCCAAACCATCCCATCAATCCATAGGTACCTGTCAAGGCGACCATCAACGGTAAACCGCCCATTAAACCAGCTGTCGGAGACTTGAACAAGAGCCACAACAACACCAGGATGGCTCCGAAAGCCAGCAAAAGGGAAGACCACAAACCCTTGGTGACTGATGCCGCCAACTCCATTTCCACCAAACTCTGACCAGCGAGCAGGGTATCATAGGATAGCCTGTCCAACTCAGCCTCCATGGCTGCCACCGTCGCTTTATACGCCTTATAGGTAGCTGCCTCAAACTGTATGGTGATTAATCCCTGCGTGTACATCATGTCGACCACCTGCTCCAACTCGGCAGGATCTCCACTCATGGAAAACAAGGCCAGGTACTGGGCGATGGCCGCCTCTTGGTCAGGTATCCTGTCGTACCAAGGATGATCCGGCTCATTCATCGCCTTGCTCAATGTCTTTACCACAGTAGCCAGAGAAGTGACATGGCGCACACCGGGGATTTGTTCCAGGCGTAGCCCTAACGTATCCATGGCGTTCAAAGCCGCGGGTTGGGTCATGGGAGCCTTGAAAACGATGGACAGGGTCTTAGCCCCACCCAACTGACGGTTCAGCCGATCAACAGCTGTCCGCATCTCGTGCCCTGATGGCATGAACGCCTCCAGGTTGATGTTGACCTTCAAGCGGGTCAATCCCACCCCCGCCACCACCAACAGCAAGGCAAAGACACCCACCACCAACCCAGGCTTCCGGGTTACCCACCGACTGAAGGTCTTCAAGAGCACCCCGATTACGTCATGATTGACAGGTTGTTGTTGCTTGCGGGATGAGCGTTTTTCCCGATGCATGCCTGATAACAAAGCCGGCAAATAGGTGAGACTCACTACTACCGCGAACAGAATACCCGTTGCAACAGCGATGGCCATCTGCCTGGGTGGCAACAAGGGGTGTGACAGCAAACCCAAGACGCCTACCATGGTTGTCAATCCGGTCAACCAAATGGGCATGGTGAGTCGATCGACCACCTCGCCCACCAGCCGTTTCTGTCCGTATCTTGGATGGAGGGTTCTTACTTCATAATAACGCGTCATCACGTGCACACCGTAATTATTGGCGATGGCTATCATCAGCACCGGTATCAACACGGCTATCATGCTGAACGCATACCCCATCAGGGGAATGAGTCCCATCGCTACCAGAATGGACAAACAGACCACGGATATGGGCAGCAACACGCCCTTGCGTTCTTTGAACAACACGTACAGGGTCAGTAACATGACCAGTAAGCCGATAGGCATCAAGACCACCAAGTCGCGAAGGGCCAACCGTTGGATGTCGTGCCTGAGCACCGGTAGTCCACCTAGGTATACCTTCTCCTTGCCTGGATGCGCCTGTATAGTTGACCTGACTGCATTCACAAAGGCTTCGTCGGTACAGCCATCCACTGGATTGATCACCATCAAGGTCAGATTGAAATCCTTGGATACCAATCGATCGTAAACGAGGGGATTGTCCTGTATGATTCCTCTTAATGCCTCCCGCTGAACGTGCGTTGCCGGAATAAACGGAACGGCCGGATCGACCACCATATTGCCGGAGTCGCCCCTGACGTCCTGAGAACCCAACAGCGAAATGACCCGTTCAACGCAGGTATCGGTCTCAAAAGAGGCTTCCAAAGCCGTCAGCCTGCCCAAGGTGACAGGATCGAGCACATCATCAGCCTCCAACACNNGCTTCCTGGACGGAAAATCACCCGGCAAATAGGCCATCAGGTCGGTGTCAATCCTGGATCGTGTCAGCGGCATGAGCATGCACATGGCTAACAATACAGGCAGAGCTATGTACCAACCTCTGTGGGAAAAAAGACGTCGTTTAATGGCCATGGCTCAGTAGGTTACGGTCAATCCCAGACAAACACCTCCCAACACCTTGCCAGCGTAGCCATACAAACTCCCCTCAGGGCCCTTCATCCACAACGCACACCCTTTGAGCGTAAGTGCGTCTGCACAACGCCAAGCCAACTCCGGTCTCAATAAGTATTCCTCGGTGGTAAGGTCGTACTGGCCGGTAAAACCCATCGACAAGGTCTCGTACGCAAAATTCCGTTGCATGGACAGCATAAGGGCGTGTTGACTGGCTTTTTCCTGTTTCATGATACGCCGATTGAACAAGGCCGTTTCATACCTGGCCGTGGCCATGGCATACGCGTATTGGGCTTCCGGATTGTACGGATCGGTCAACATGGGTACCACAAGAGCCTTCCAGTCTGGCGTCCAGACGAGTTGGTATTGAACCAGAGTGGTCGTACCAGCCAGCACGGTTTCCCATCCAAGGACAGCGTTCAACGCGGGTTTAGGCACGAACACCTTGGTTTCGTACCCCTTGGTGAAGTTATAGGCCCCCTCAGCTCTAAAGATGAACGCTCCCAATGGTATGGCCAGGTCAGCTCCTACAGTCTGCTTGCGGTAATAATCAGGTTGGTATGTGAGTTGCACCGAGGGTTGAAGGGCAACATCCACCAGGTTAACACCGTGGTAAGGATCATACCCGTTGAAATAGGACAACGAAAAACCCACCGCCGGATAATCGACGTTCCAGCGAAAAGCAATGTTACTCTGTGCCAGACCGTATGTTGGCATTCTCGGCTCTGTGAAAATGACGGGCGCACCGAGGNNCGGTCAAACAATTCATAACGATACACTGAGGGGGTAAACAACGGTTGCCAAACCAAGGTCAGATCAGACCCCTCAACAATCCGGTAATTCAGGTGCCATTGAAACACCCCCAACTTTTGGTCATCGGGATGATCGGACAACCTGAAGTAATCATATACAGCCAGGTTGTTGGTGGGGTTGTACCCATCTACCCTGCCCCATCCGAACACTCGTTTTCCAACACTCGTTTCAAACGGGCCAGACCGATAACCGACATATGCCTCCTTTAATTCAAGTTGGGTTTCGTGTTGGTCGTAAAACAACCCTTCTCTGACCCTCAGGTCTGTTTGATAGAAAACAGGCCCCGTTTCCCCTGCCAGTTTCAGGTTCCATTCACCATACAGCGCACCAAAGGCTGTTTCTTCCGGTGAAAACCAAGCCTGCCCTCTGACCAATCCGCTGACGCGTGGTGCGTCGATAGCCGTCACCGACATGACGGCCAAGCCCCCGGCAATGACATAACCCAAAAAAAAGCGCCAATAGCGTAGGTGTATTCCCGGCATGAAACGTCTTCGTACTGCGTTCATCGTTGATGTGTTTGCAACAAGACTACGCAAAATACAAGAGGAAACAGTCCACGCTTTAAAAGCAGGACAAACGTTTACGGTCTGAAAAATGTGGGGAAACTATGGTCGACTCAGCCATCCGGCAGGCGTGTACCCGGTCAATTGCTTGAACACCTTGAAGAAAGTTGACTTGCTGTTGAAACCACATTCAAAGCCAATGGCCTCGATGGAATAATCAGGCTTGTCCCTCAGCAACTGTTTGACAGCCTCCACCCTCAGTGCATTGACATAGCGGTAGAAAGTAGTACCCAGTTCAGTGCTCAAGGTTTCGGTCAGTTGATGCTTGGGAATTGCCAATGCCTGCGACAACAAACCCATGTTCAGCTCCGGATTGAGGTAAGGATGTTGCTCGTTCATGTAAGTCGTTAGTTTGGCCACAATCATTCGCCGCTTGGTCTTCGTCAAGGTGGAATGGCTGTACTTGGTTGCTTCAACAGACTTGGTGTCCACTTCAACGGCCACCCTGTTTTGCCTCAAACCATAGAAACCGAGGATGTACACCAATAACAGCAGGAATGAATAGCTGAAAACAGGCATGACAGGTACATCCACCTCAAGAACGATGACGGAAACAGCCACCGCCATGCCGGCCAGACAGTAGACATTATAGAACAACACGACAAACAAGAGCCAACTCACTCGTTCGCCGTGTTCAATGGTGGACAATTCGTTGAGCAACACGCGCCTGTGTCTTACCAGCTGCCGGCCGGTTGCCAGATTGTAACCGATCCAGGAAAGCAAAGAGGCCAGTCCAAAACATACTCTGAAAATCAAGCCTTTGTCCTGTTCAAAGAAAGCATGAAGCGAGTAGGGTGTCTGATACGCATAGGTCAGACTTTCAAACACCAAGAATGGGAGGAGGTGTACAAGTTGCAGGCTGTCCAACTTAAAGCGTGGATTAACCAACGTCTTGGTATACAGATAAAAGGCTGGATTAAACAACAAGAATGTGCTGGAAAGCAGCGGTAATCCGTACGTTCGATAATCCAGGGCACAGGACAGAAACTCAAGTGCAAGCAAACTCAACCAGGCAGTCAGCAACTTATCGGACACTGTTGCCTGTTTTTTGGTCAACAGGAGCAAGGCAGCAAACAGTCCCTGAGAAAAGCCAATCCAAGCTATGGTTTCCATCGCAACAGGATTAATAGAGGGCAATGGCCCCTATGTTGGTTTAATTAGCCGTCAGCCAACCGATGGCTCGTTCAATCAACGTATCGTAACCGCCAGCCAAATCAAGAGAGTCCAGGCTGACAGCGATATCGGGAAGCACCCCCCACTCCGTATGCTGTTTGTCAGCATCATACATGGGACAGGCAGAAAACCGCAGCATCCATCCGTTGGGTAATTCATTGGACAAGGGCAAGCCACCCCCACCTCCGGTTTGATCTCCCATGATGAGGGCTCTGGGTGCCGCCTTCATGCGAACGACAAAATCGTTGGTGGCACTGTAGCAGTGGCGATTGGTCAGCACCACCACCGGTTTGTGCCAGCGCAAAACGCTGTCCATGGCCGGGGTGTACACCGGTTCCGGTTTGGAAAAAGCGCTATGCCCATCGCCCGTCTTGTGAGCGATGTAGCCTGTCAGTGTTTTCTTGTCCATAAAATAAGACGCCAACGCTTCCGACAACGATAACGAACCGCCTCCGTTTTCCCTGACATCGACAATCAAGCCCGAGCACCCCTCAAACTGCTTGAATATGGCTTTCAACTGACTCTGGCTGAATGCGTTGGAGAAACTACTGTAATACAAGTATCCTATCTGACCAGCCTGAAAGGTGGTGTAATGAAAACCACCGGCCATTCGGTAATGCCTCCCCAAATAGCGGTCACTGTACAACACAGACGAACTGAAGTTTGACGGGTATTCCTGGAACCAGGCCCAGTAGCGACTTCTGTCGAAATTAGCGGACAGGTTTACGTGGCCGTCTTTGAGTTCGGCCAGCAGAGCCGCCATCAAATCAAAGAGTTCGACCTCGTTGGAAACGGTGTCCAGACCCGGTTTGTACACCACATACAGGGAATCCCAGTTGATGGCTTTGTAGTCCAGGTAACAATAGCGGGTGTCGATCAAGTGCCATAAAGCATCGTAATTGCCTATCTTGGTGTTAGGAAAAAAGGCGGGTTCCTCCACACAGCTCATCATCGCCAGCGGCAGCAAGAACCATAACAAAAGATGTCGTATACTTGATTTCATGCGTTGTTACAGTAGGTTAGTCAGCGATCCACCCTGACATAGCCAGGCCTGGTTTTAAACGGATAACCGGCAAAGGCAGCCAGGTCGAAACTGCAACCGGCCATCACCCCCCAACCTTGTTCCTTGAAGACCATGTCTGTCGTTTCACGAGCAGCCATCTGCCCTGACACGCCCAAACTAAAAACGGTCCACCCCAGCGGGATGTCCAGCGTGTACAGCATGGACAAGGCATTCTTGTTGTGCAGGGAACTCAGGTGAAACACCTCATCGTGTTGGTTGTACGTCAACCACTCATAGTACGACTGCCCCCTGACTGGTGCGACAAAGCAACCCAGCAGAGGGGATTTCAAGTCAGCTTTTAGACGCCACATTCGTTTAAACACCTTCAGGTCGTAGGTCAATGTTGCCCCAAGCATCAAATCGACACCAAGGTTCATGTTGTAAGGGTTGTTGACGTTTCTGGGCAATTGTTTCATGCCAACATCAGCGCCAAACAAGGGGCCGGCAGCCACCTTTAGTCCATACACCGGTTTAAACGCGTATAATCCCCCCACCACATAGATCAGGTTGAACCTGGACAGAGAGGCCGTTCCCGCCTCATTCGTGGCAGAAGCCAGCAATGCTTCCGTTTGTTGATACACCATCCAGTGGTTTCTCTTGGCTGAAAAAGGATTCAGGGCGGTGTGATTCAGGTAAAATCCCCACCCCTTGTACGGTACGCTCGACAAATAACCATCATACAGCGATTGGGTGGTCAAACCTGCCAGCAACCGGTGAGTGGTCAACGTTGTCGCATTGGGTGTCGGCAAACTGCCCATGGCGATGGTTTCCTGGGCATTCAAGGTGGCAGCGTGTAAGCTGAGCGTACACCAAACCAACAGCACGACAAANNGTCCTATATCGCGTAAGGTAACCATAGCAGTATGATAAGATTGGTGAACAAAGGTAACAACTCCACTCTACCCGCCAAAAAAAAGGCGCCCGAATTCGGACGCCTTTTTTAAAGGTAGGGTAAGTCAGTTTACTTAACAAGCACTTTGGTTACTTCGTTGTTGATCTTCACGAAGTAGAGACCTTGTTTGACACTGATTTGTGACGGATTCAACACGTTGATCTGACGACCGGCGATGTCGTATACCGATACGCGTTCGTTGGTCAGACCGGCGATATTGATCACACCGTCATTGGTGTAGATTCTGTAAGCGCTAGCGGGTTTAGCCGGACGATCCAGGCCAGTTTCAATGTAGCTGTCAGCGGGTACACCAAAGCACGTAAGGGTAAAGTTGTCAATCTGCATGAAGCTGGAAGAAACAATACCAAGTGTGATCTTCTCTCCAACACCAGCCTTGAAGTCAAGGGTTAGGGTTTGCCAGGCTTCCTTGGTATCCCAAGGAGTAGCCCTTACAAAAGAGGTGTCTCCTTCACCAAACTTTTTGCTTTCCAGTTGGGCAAAGTTGGCAACTTTGGCAAACAGACGGGCATCGTAGTGCCAGATCGTATCTGTCTTGCTGGGAGCACTCTCATCGCAACGGACAGCAGCGGTCAAGCGGTACAACCCGGTAGCAGGGGCATTGATTGATTGGGAAAGCTTGTAGGTCTGGATGGCATCACTCCACATTTCGAAGCCCTTGGTTCCATCAGCCATATTGGTGGCATTTTCAATACCAACCACATTGGCCCAACCTTGCTTGGCAGTATCCAATTTGGCATAAGGAATCCATCCAATAGGTGCAAAGAAATTACCCTTATTCAAATTGACAACAGAGGTAGTGTCGAAACCCGCATATTTAGTAGCCTGCGTACCTTCTTCGAAACTTGGGTTGGCCAGTTTGGTAGTAAAGCTGGTGGTATCGGGTGCATCGGCACCATAGTAAGCCAGGCGCAGGTTGTCAAATTGCATGAAGCCACCGGCTCCGGACTTGAAGCCCAAACGGGCATCACCACCGGCGGTATTGATGACAGCATACATGGTTTGCCAGTTACCCAAACCATTCCAACCATCACCAGTGATGACCAGTGTGTCAACCAACGGATTGGAGGAGAAGGTCTTGCCATCGGCGGTGCTGCAATACACGTGTTGGGTGTACGGGCCACCAGCGTTGGTACGCATTTGACCGGACAGTACATAGTAACCAGGTTTCAAGTTGACGGTTTGGTACACGTCGAACTCGTTGATAGTAGCAGCCCATGTTTCATAAGCCATTTTACCTTCCGAAGGGGCATCTTTAATGTAAACGGAGTTACACCAGCCAGCATGGTTCAGATAAACCGTCCAGCCTTTGGGCAAGGTATAAGAACCATTACCTGCTTCCTTACCGTCACGGTAGCTGTTGGGATCCAACGTACCACCACCCACGTTTTCTTCAAAGCTGGCGTTGGCAATAGCCCATGTGTAATCGATGGGGTTGTCACCGGAAGCGGGTTGCGTTTGCATGTAAGCCGTTCTGGCAGCGTTCAAGGCGTCGATGGTTGCCTGAGAAGCAGAAAAGTCGTCATAGGCAGCTTGAGCGGTAGCAATGGCAGCCTTGAAGTCATCCAAACCAGGATAGGCAAGAGCGATTTCATCGTCGAAGGTCAACAGAACCTTACCTAATTCAATCCAGGGAGCAGCAGCAGCGTTGTAAGCATCAATGGTAGCTTGCAATTCAGCATTCTTTTCTAACGTAGCTGTTTTGGCTGCGGCATCGGCTTCACCGGTAGCGATGGCGGCGTTCAAAGCTGCCAAACCGGGTTCATAACCGACAGCGACAGCTGCTTCGGCCTTAACAAGCAAACCCATCAGGGCCATGTATGCCTTCACATCGTAGTTGGTATTTTCATAGGCAAGGTCCAGTGAAGCGATTTTAGCTTGGATACCCAGTACGTCTTCCAGGTCATCAGCAGTCAAACCAACCGAATACAACTCAAAGCCATAGAGCAACGCGTTCTTGAGATACGAGTCATTCTTATAGGTTGGACGACCCAGGTAATTGAAATTAGTACCAGTCCGACCGGTGACATTTTTCTTCAATGCCACACCTGGGTTTGGCATCGCAGCCGTGGCTACTTGGATACCATCAAAATAGAGGATACCAACACCACTGGTTTGGCTATAGACAACACTGTGCCATGAACCTTGCGGAGTTACTTTTTCACCCACACCTACATTGGCTGTACCTTCACTGCCGTAGTTGTCGGGCGTACAGACGTGACGAGCCCTGCGTGGTTCGAAGTACATACCACCTACTTTTTGGGCCTCCATATCATTCGTATTGGAGAACGCATACAGGTGCTTTCCGTATTCGGAATACCAGGAGGCGGCAGATCCGTCTGTAGTATCCTTGCGGAAGAATAAGCTGACCGTATAGTCGGTCAAACCATAAATAGCTTGCCCGATGTCTTGACCAAGATCCACGTATTGACCACTCTCAGAACCGATGGAAACGACGTTGAACACCTCATCGGTACCAATGGGCACGATGTCGGCACCACCCATACAGGTTGCTATGTAACCGCTGGTTTCATCAACTACCGTAGTGAGGCTATCGCGCTTGATGTTTTCATCCAGGAAATTCCAGGTTGCGATAATTTCAAGGGGTGTGTTCTTCGGATACACAACCACGTCAAACATCTTGACGACGGTACTTGTATCAGTTCCAACAACGTACGTCAACGTAGCGGTCAACGTGGCTGCTGCGCGGAACCGATCCAACTGATGAATGGTACCGTCGTTTTCAACGACCAGCGTGTCGCTACTCTTCCATGTGACAGTCACGCCATCAGTTCCTTGTGTTGCCGGAAGTGTCAGGTTGGCGGTAATATCAACCGTGTTACCGATACTCAAGGTATTATAGGCGTTGATGAGTTCAACGGGATACCCGTTCATCACCATCATGTCTTCCTGGGTCAAGGCCCTGGTGTACACGCGGAAATCATCNNCCCATGGATGCCGGTGTGGATGTAAACGTTGTGCTGGTACCAGCCAAGGCTCCATTTACATAGAACTTCACCGTACCTTCGCCATTTTCATTGTACTCACCGGTTACAGCCAGGTGGGTCCATTCACCGGCTACCGCCTTAACGGTGGCCGTCAAGGCTTGTTCACCCACTGTAGCGTCTTTCTTGATGACAAACTTAAAGTGGCCATCAAGCGGTGCCATAAAGGTGTTGATTTCCTGGCCTGAACCAAAGTCAAATACACGACCCCAGTATTGAAAGTCGTTGACATTGATCCAGCAGGCAATCGTAAAGTTGGTTACGTCGGCCAAAACCCCTTCAGGCATGAGGACGTAATCTTCAACGTTGGTCAGGTTGACAGCATTACCTGTTTTCCCTTCCAGGATGGTGGCGGCCCCCATCAAGGTAGCGCTGTAACCG
Source organism: Bacteroidales bacterium (assembly GCA_003506275.1). Taxonomy (GTDB): domain Bacteria; phylum Bacteroidota; class Bacteroidia; order Bacteroidales; family UBA1402; genus UBA8389. The sequence continues at coordinate 38,996 of DOBD01000118.1, forward strand.
TTGCCGGAAGCATCAGTTACTGCGGTGCCGTCTACGTCGTCAAACGTGTAGTGCAATTTCAATCCCGACGTCAGGTCTACTGCAAAGACCGATGTCGTGACAAAAAAAGGCAGCTAACAGAAAAGCGTAAAGTTTCTTTTTCATGTTACTTGTCGTTTAGGTTAATAATGGAAATGTGATTATTGTGAGCTGAGAACGATAATCCGTAGCTGGGGAGAGCGGCTTCACCTGGCAGCCCTCATGGTGGAAACAAGATGGAACACGCGGCTTGAGTGGCATGTTTTCGATGGTCTTTTACTTTAAGGTCTTCTTTCTCATGTGATTAATCTACCAACCCAGGTGGAAAAACTATCGGAACGAGGGTGACTAATCGCCGTAAAGATAGGTTTTTTTCAGACGTACAAAAAAAGGTGTCAAAAAAACACTTATCAATTTTCGAGGTTGGTTTTTGGTATGACTCCAACTACATAAACAACCAACTGGAGGTAATGGTTCACAAGCGTTCTGATGGCACTCCACAAAAAAACAGCAAGGCCGTACCATTGCTGGTACGGCCTCACGTTTTCGGAGATATGGTGTCAGAAGGTGCTCACATAACCTGATTTTACACGGTAGCCAGGTTGGGGTAAAAGACAGAGAAGACCAACACCAGCAAACCCAATACCAACACGGCAATCGTTGCTTTGGAACTACCCTTCCATTCCTTGAGCAGGATACCCCAGACATTGCTGAACGTCACGTTCAACGCCATGAGGATGGACCAGGAGAAAGCAAGCATAATGGCGTTGTCGGCCAGGAAACTCTTACCCATGGACAGACCAAAGAACTGCGAATACCACAATAAACCAGCCAGGGCGCAAAACAACAAATTGTTAATCCAGACAGCTCCATCGGTTTTGGTGTAGTCTGAGAACGTCTTGTTTTTTGCATTTTGGAACAGGCAATAGACAGCATTGGTGAGGAAACCACCGAGGGTCACCATAAAGGTTGCCGGCAGGGTGGCGAACAAGTCACTGGCACCCAGATTACGGGCTGCCTCAGCCAATGGTTCGCCAGCTTTCAGGCCCAGGCTGAAACAAGCGCTCATCACACCAGCCAACAACGCCACGAGCAAGCCCTTGGTCAAGGCAAAATCCTTGATGGCTGCTTTTTTCTGTTCTTCTGTCATCGACTTGGCCCTCAAAGTACCCGCGTAACCGATCACAAAGATACCGGCCAGCGTGATGCTGACACCGATCAACAGAATCAAACCGGGACCGTGCAACAAATCCTGCTTGTCGAAAAACAAGGCTGGGATAAGGGTACCAAAGGCTGAGCAGGTGCCAAGCGCGATGGATTGCCCCAGCGCCACGCCCAGGTAACGCATGGACAAGCCNNAACGTGAGACCGCCAACACCCCAAAGGATGCCAAAAAAGAGGGCTCCCGCTGCGGGTGCAAAGGAAATCCCAAACAGGGTGGACGAAGTGTCTACACCAAGGATGTCAAACAAGGATGATCCTTGAGGCACAGCCAGCAACGCACCCAGGAAAGGAAACACCAACCAGGCGAAAACGCCCTGGGTCAACCAAAAGGTTTCCCAGGACCATTTCTTCACCTTTTTGATGGGCACATACGAACTCGATTGGCCAAAACTGCCAACGGCGATGATGAGCAAACCCAGTATGGTGTTCATATGCTTAGCGTTTTGAAGTCACGTCCACTTCGTACTGCTGGATGTCGGCGATGTAGCCTTCACCAACAGGCACGTTGTTGTTCAGGCAGAACATATCCCAAACGGCATGCCAGGGCATGGCCTTGCCTTCTTCCAACACAGCCAGGCGTTCGAAATACTTGCCTTCGGCTTCGTATTGCCGGAGCAGTTTGATGGGTTCCAGCAAGCCCAGTAAGAAACACTTCTGGGTAGCACGTGTACCGATGACATAGGCACCGATGCGGTTGATGGAAGCATCAAAATAGTCCAATCCGATATTGACACGACCCAGTGCATCAGCCCGTACGATTTCCTTGGCCAGATCGAGGGTATCGTCGTTCATGATGGTCACATGGTCGGAGTCCCAACGGATGGGACGGGATACGTGCAACATGATTTCTGGCGTGAACAGCAACAACGACGAAATCTTGTCGGCTATGCTTTCGGTCAAATGGAAGTGACCGGTGTCAAGGGTGACAATTTTATTGTTCTTGGCGCCGTAACCCAGGTAGAAGTCGTAGGAACCGACGGTGTAGCTTTCTGCCCCGATGCCGAACAGTTTGGCCTCGATGCAGTCTTTCATGTTGTCGTACTTGATGGCGAAAATTTCGTCCAGGGATTCCTTGAGGAGACGGCGGTATTCAAGACGGTTGACGGTTTGATCCTTGCTACCGTCGTGTATCCAGAGGTTCATCACGCAGGGTGAGCCTTGGTACTTGCCCATGGCTTCAGCAATGGCACGGCAACGCTTGGTGTGTTCAATCCAGAACTTCCTGATTTTGGGATCCGGATTGGCCAGGGTCAATTCCCCGGAGAGTGGGTGAGAAAAGGAGGTGGAGTTGAAATCCAACTTAAACCCATGTTCCTTGGCCCATTTCATCCAGCTTTCAAAGTGCTTGGGTTCGATTTGGTCGCGGTCTACAAAGATCCCACCGAAATCGCCATAGATGGCATGAAGGTTTAGGCGGTGTTTGCCGGGGATAAGGGAGGCAGCCTTCAGAATGTCTGCTCTCAACTCCTCGATGTTACGGGCTTTGCCCGGGTAGTTACCGGTGGCTTGAATGCCTCCACTCAGGGTGGCATCGGGATTTTCAAAACCGGTCACGTCGTCGGCCTGCCAGCAGTGCAGGGAGATGGATATGGCTTGTAGTTGTTTCAGAGCGGCATCAGTATCGACTCCCAGGGCAGCGTAACGTTCCTTGGCCAAGTCATAGGCCTTTTGAATGGATTGATTGTTTACCATGATTCTTACGGTTTAGTGTATGTTTGAAAAGAGACTATCTAGTTAAGATCGGTAACAGCCAGGAACCGACCATAGGCTGTTTCCCATGAGGCGGTATCCTGGGGTTGAAAGAGGTCGGGTGTAATGGCTTGCCGGATCAATGCGCGCATGTCGGTCAGCGAGTCAACCACGCCCAGCGCCTTGGCTTGCATCATGATGTTGCCAATGGCTGTTGCTTCAGAGGGCCCGGCCATGACGGGCATGCCGATGGCATTGGCGGTAAATTGGTTGAGCAGCTGATTCTTGGCACCACCACCGATGATATGCAATCGTTCAATGGCAAAGGGGGCCACGTGTTGCAATTTTCCCAACACGTATTTGTACTTGAGGGCCAGGCTGTCAAAAATACAGCGAATCAAGGCAGCGTGTGTGGTCGGAACCACCTGGCCGGTTTGGCGACAGTAGTCGGCCAAGACTGCTGTCATGCTTTTGGGATTGGCAAACGAGGGATGGTCGGGATCGACCAGGCTCTGAAAACCAACGGAAGAAGAGGCCATCTTGACGATGGTCGGATAATCATAAGAAGCACCTTCCTTTTCCCATTCCTTGCGGCATTGCTCCAGCAACCACATGCCGGTGATGTTTTTCAGGAAACGCGTGGTGCCTTCCACCCCACCCTCGTTGGTGAAGTTCATGTCAAATGAGGCTTCGTTGATGATGGGATCAACCACTTCAATACCCATCAACGACCAAGTTCCCGAACTCAGGTAGGCGAAACGCTCATTTTCGGCTGGCACGGCAGCAATGGCTGAACCGGTATCGTGTCCGGCCACGGCAATGACGGGGACCTTGCCCAAACCGGTTTCAGCGGCCAATTCATCGGTCAAGGGACCAATGACGGTACCGGGATTGACCAGGGCCGGAAATTGCTCAATGGAAGCTCCGGCCGCCTTGAGCAAGTTGGCGTCCAACTGTTTGGTCTTCGGGTTGAGAAACTGGGATGTCGAAGCGATGGTGTATTCGCAGACCATTTTACCCGTCAACAGATAAGACAAGGCATCGGGCATGAAA
>DOBD01000118.1:43017-43510 GCA_003506275.1 Bacteroidales bacterium
CTGTTGAAGTTCATAAACTGGATACCGGTCAGGTCATAAACTTCCTTACGAGGCACGACCTTGAAAAAGGCGGCTTGTTTTCCTTCGGTATAGGGATCTCTGTAAGCCCTGGGACAGCCCAGAAAACTACCATCCTTTCCGACATAGACAAAGTCAACCCCCCAGGTATCGATACCGATGGCATCTACGTGGACACCTTCGGCGGCTGCGGCTTTCATGCCATTGAGCAGCGCTTCGTACAAGCCGAAGATATTCCAATGGACCTTACCGTTGACGGGTAGCAGGTTGTTGGGAAAACGGGTCAGTTCCCTGGTATCGAGTTTTCCATTGTCAAGTGTGGCGAGCAGCGATCTGCCGCTGGTGGCGCCCAGGTCGAACGCCAAAAAAGTGTATGTTTGCATGGTATGGTTGTTGAAACGCTACAAAAATAGGGTTCTTTTCCGAATGATAACGTTTGAAAAGTGGCAAAAAGACATAAAAAAACGTCACAAAG
>DOBD01000174.1 GCA_003506275.1 Bacteroidales bacterium
ACCCCAATGTTCGATGGCCTGGCCCTTTTCGTCCATGACCTTTCGTAGGTTGCCGGTTTCAGCCAAGGGTTGGAGCACCTCAAAGAGGTTTGCTTTATCCGGAGTTACCATGAGGCTTTTCATGTTCCAGCCTGCTTTGAGAAGTAGCGATTGTTCAACCCTGGTCAGGGCCTCCACGCTGATGTAAGAAGATGCCCCTATGGCGTAGCGACCGCTGGTCAACCACGTGGGGTTGTCGTTGTAATAGGTGGCTTGAACGATGTCGGTTTCTTTATTGGCTGAATGATCGTACACCCTGATCAGGATGGTATCGCCGGGGGTATACCCCAACCCATCACCCGTGTTGAGAGAGGCCACAATTTGCAGGTTGTTTTGCCCATCAATGGTGTGTATCAGCTTTTTGGCACCGACACACAAGGGGCCATCGAACACGGCCACTTCATCGTCTGGTTCCAGGGCTATGCCATCCAACAAGGCGGATACAACATAGATGTTCATGTGTTCCGTGCCATTACCCGTCCACACCGTTTGAAAATGGGTGGTTGGATTAAAGACATCAATCACCGATACAACAACCGTATCGGGATCGGATTCCAACAGGCCGTCACTGGTCTTCAAGACAAACCGATAACTGGCATCACGCGTACTTTCAGGGGCCGTAAAGGTCGGATTGGCGGTGTTAGCCGCTTGCAACTGGACGCCATCCAAGGATGTCCAGGTGTAGGTAAGCGCATCGCTTTCCGGGTCACTAGATTGACTGCCATTCAAGACAACCGGCTCTTTTTCATTGACCGTTTGATCAGGCCCTGCATTGGCTGTCGGTTTAAAATTGACCTGAAGACTGACAAACGCTGTACTGTTCACGGTAAAGGGTTTAACCGTGGTAGGCAAACCGGTCAGGGGGTCAAAAAAAACGACCCGGATGACCTGATATTCCCTGGAAGCGCTCTGGTCCCACACCTTAAACTGGATGCTGTTACCAGGGGTATAGCCGTTGTTAGTGCCAACATCCGCTTTGGAGGCGGCAATCAAGCCAAAACTGGCCGGATTGGTTTTGACGATTTCCTGTGTTAACACGACCACACCACAGCAGACGGCGCCATCGAAGACAGCGATTTCGTCACCCACGCCCAAGGACAGTCCAGACAAGGTGGCTGTGACAATTTTGATGTTCATATGATCGGTACCATTCCCTGTAAAAGCAGGCACAAAATGGCTTTGAGCCTGAAGAGACCCTGTTAGCAAAAAGAAAATGGCTATAACCAATGTGTAAATGACTTTTGTTTTCATACGTGTCTTTATTGAATCGTCAAGTGTGTTGTTTCAGCTACCAATATCTTATACCCTTTACCGGGCTTAAACGTGCCAATGTCATTTTTCCATCCACCAAAAATGGATCGGTCCTCCATGGTCAAACCCGTTTCATCCATCACCTTAATTAAAAGGCCTTGGTCTACGAGTGACTGTACGGTGGTTACGACATCACGTTCTTCCGCCAATGGCCAGGAAAGGATGTTCCAACCTTGCGTCAATGGGATGACCAGCGGCGCTGGAACACGCGTACCGGTTACTGTCAGGATTGCGTCTTTGCTGAGCAAAACCTTGTACCCTTCCGTGGCTTGCCATTGGCCTACCTCGTTTTGCCAACCACCAAAAACACCCCAATGTTCGATGGCCTGGCCTTTTTCGTCCATCACCTTGACCAGGGCTCCTGCATCAATCAAGGGCTGAAGTAAGGTTAGTAAGTCTTTTTGCGTTGGTACCACATTAAAGGAAAACAGGTTCCATCCAGCTTTCAAGGCGATTGATTGATCATATACCGGTTCGATCACCTGAAGCACCCCATTTATGGCAGCATGAAGGATGTTTTCCGATTGGGCATTGCTCAGCAGGGCATTTTCCAGGACAAGTGCATAGCTGCCTAAGGCTTGCGTTGAAGGACAGGTTAAAGGCAGGTAAACGACTGGCCCCGATTTTTCAAGTAAGGGCTTGGAGCCAGGGCTATAAACCACAATTCTGAGCTTATTGTCAGCAATCAGACTGCCCACAACGACATGGTCTTGCTTTCGCGCTGATAAACGGATGGCCTGCACATCTGGCACCATCCCTGTGGGGATTGTCAGGTCAAATTGAAAAGCAACGAAGGGTTCCTCGTTGTCGATGGCAATGGCCACATCAAGTGGTTGGCCTTGAGTAATGGCCTGTGTATCAATCCCAATGTAGTTGGGTACAAAAGCCGTTCCACTGAGTTGCACCGTAAAGGGATTCTCGTCCGGATCATTACTCATCACCTTGAGCGTTCCAGTAATCTGACCTTCCGTCGAACTGGCGAAACGAAGGGGCACCTCTGCGGTGGCATAAGGAGCCACGGTTAAGGGTAAGGTTTGAGGGCTGCTGAAAGCAGGGTGACTAAACAGGAATTGATCGATGACCAGGTTTTCCTGACCGTAATTCCGAAGGGTCAAGGTGGCTGTCGTGGCGGATAAGGTAGAGACTTCTCCGAAGTTACGTTGATAATCGGCATCAATATCCGATGAGGTAATCACCAGGTTGCCACCGTACACATCGGACACCACATTCTGGCTCGTCGCATCTGCTAGGATCACATTTGTCAAACCGATGGCGTAGTAGCCGGCCACGCCTTCCAAATCAAAGCCCAGGCGAAGCAGCTGGCCTTCATTGCCTAGCAGGGCTTGATTGCCCGGGGAATACACAATAACCCTCAACTGATTTCCACTGATGGAATTGACAGCAACGACATGGTCGGTGGACCGGAAAAGCTGAGCACTGCTTGTTTTGTACGTCAGTGCTTCGGGCAACACCAGATCAAACTGAAACCCGGTGATGGGCTCCATGTTGTTCAGGCTCATATCTAGGCTGGCTGAGGTAAGGGAGGCGCCGGTGATGCTTCCAACATGCACTTCATTGACGGCAAAGGGTATTGCCTTCAGCGTGACGGCCACTGAGGCCTCATCCGGATCGTTACAGGCTATGAGCAGGCGGCTGGTCAGGTTTGCTTTTCGCACGGGATTAAACGTGACAGGCAGCTGAACGGTTATACCCGGGTCAAGACTGAGGGGGGTGGCAAGTGACGTTGTAAACTGAGTGTCTTCGAACACGGCGCTGTTGATGGTCAAGAGGCTACTACCTTGATTGGTTACTGTCACGTAGTTTACCGGCATTGTTCCCAAAGGCACCCGACCAAAATCCAGTTGCGAAACTGACACCTCAATATCGGGCGCCAACACCCGGACTGAGCCCTGTTGAGTGCCCGTTAGCACATTCTGGGAGTCTGTGTTGCCAAGTAACGGATTCAACAGCGTCAAGGGATAGGTGGCTGGCACCATGCCTGATTTCAACTGAAAACTCAACAACGCACCGGCATGACCAACAAACGGGGTATTGTTGACCGAATAAGCAATCAACCGCAGTGTATCTCCTTCCAGCAAACTCGCACTCAGGCTATGTCCGGCAATCCGATCCGGATTGAGCTGCGCCGAGCCCTGTATGTATTGAAAGCCTTGCGGAATGGGGATGTCTGCCTGAAAAGCCACAAAGGCACTGTCATTCAGGGTTTCCACCTGCACAGTCAACTCGGTAGCGGGGGCCACGTCGTACGCACCGATAAGCAGCCTGTTTTCACCCCACAAGGGTCCGGAAAGGCAGCCAAGGATCAGTGGTAGTAAAGCCAGCCGTAAGATTTGCTTCGTTATCATCGTATCGAGTGTTTACTAGAGTACGACCATCTTTTTGACGGGACAAACAAACTGTTCGTTGGCCTTGCGGGCTTCCAGGCGGTAGATGAAGATGCCCTTTCTACCTGCTGTGTTCCACGTGATGTCATAACTGCCGGCAGCTGTCTCCGTCAACGGGATGATGGCGACTTCACGGCCCTGCAAATCAACAACCGTCAACCAGGCCTTGTCCATCCCTTCATGCAGCAACACCGGGATTACCGTCTCGTTGTAGGCAGGGTTGGGGTAATTTTGACCGGCTTCCAGCAGGGTCTTACCCTTGCTGCTGTTGCCTACAGAAGGCGCTGTCAAACTCGTGGGTATGTTCTTGCCCGTCTTGTCGCCGGCAATGGCAGACGCAA
>DOBD01000007.1 GCA_003506275.1 Bacteroidales bacterium
TGTGGTTATCTCCAATTGCCTCTTTGACGGTACGGACAGGGGTATCCGTATCAAATCAACCCGGGGCAGGGGGGGTATCGTCGAAGACATCCGCGTAAGCAACATTGTGATGCGTAACATTGGAAAGGAAGCCATCATCATCAATCAGTTTTATTCAAAGGTGCCTGAAGAACCAGTATCGGAACGGACACCCATCTGCCGCAACATTCACATCAGCGGCCTGACCGGGGTGAATGTCCAAAAGGCTGGCACCCTGTTAGGACTTCCGGAAATGCCTTTGAACGGCATCACCCTCAGGGATATCGATATTCAGGCCAAGCAGGGCTTGCAGGTCTCCGATGCCACCAACCTGACGCTGAGCGACATCATATTGACTACTACCACCGGGCCATCCCTCACCCTGCAACGCGTCAAAGAGGCTGATGTAAGGGCTCTCAAGGAACGCTTGCCCAAGCCAACGGGTCAGCTGCTCAAGGTCGATGCGTGTGAAAACCTGTNNCCAACATCATCTGCACCTCCTGTATCCTCTGCTCCCCTCGTATCTCCCTATGCTTCAACGGATCTCAAGGTAGTACTGGATCAGCTTGCCAGTCAATTTGGCGTACGGTTGAAAGTACCAGACAACCTGGTAGCCGGCAAGACATTGACCTACGCACCCTGGCGCATTGTACCCTGGAGCGTGGAGGAAAGCATGACACAGGTATTGGCTCCCTTCGACCTGAAGTGGGTCAAGGAATTTGAAGGCGTCTATAAAATCAAGGAATACGAGTACGCCAGACGGACGCCAGCCTATGGACAGGCGTTTCTGGACTATTTGAGCGGCCTTTATGCCGACCAGGCTACCTGGGAAGCCCGTAAGGATAGTCTCCGCGATGGATTCAAACAAGCATTGGGCCTTTCCCCCATGCCACAACCCACAGGTAAGCCTGCTATTGTGGTCAACAAGCGCACCTACAAACAGTACAGCGTGGAAAACGTGGCGTTGGAGGTCTTGCCCGGTGTTTTCACCATGGGGAATGTCTACAAGCCCTTAAAACCCCGTCATTGCCCTGTTATCATCAACCCCATCGGTCATTTCCCCGATGACCACTATTACCCCGATATTCAAAAACGTTGTGCCATGCAGGCCAGCATGGGCGCCATCGCCGTGTCGTACAACTTATTCGGTTGGGGTGAATCCATGTTGCAGTTTGACTACGCCTGGCACCGCACCGACATGGCCCAGACCATTCAGACGTTGAATGCCATTCGCTGGATTGATTACCTGACGGCCTTGCCTGAAGCCGATCCCGGCCGCGTCGGCATCACCGGTGCCTCGGGTGGAGGCAGCCAAAGCATGATGGTCACCGCCATCGATGATCGTATCACCTGCAGTGTACCCGTTGTGATGACGTCCTCCTGGTTTGTCGGAGGCTGTCCCTGTGAAAGTGGTCGCCCCGTCCATCTGTGTGGGGGCGGTACCAACAACGCCGAAGTGGCCGCCATGTGCGCTCCCAGACCCCTGCTCATCGTTTCCGATGGCAAGGACTGGACCAGCGAGGTGCCCCGGTTGGAGTATCCCTTTATCCAGCGTATTTATGGCTTCTACAACAACCTGGATAAGGTTGAAAACGCTCATTTTGCGGAGGAAGGCCATGATTACGGCCCTTCTAAACGCCAGGTGGCCTACCGCTTCCTGGCAAAACACCTGGCGCTCGATTCGACCAAGGTTCAAGGGGCCGATGGCACCTACGACGAAAGCGCTGTGGTGATTGAAGCCAAGGAATCCATGTACGTGTTCGGTCCCAAAGGGGAGCGTTTACCTGCTCACGCTGTCAAGGACCTGACTACCCTTGAAAAGGTGCTGGAGACGGCCAAACAACACAACTGATTTTCCCGTAGTTACCTGTAAATCAATTATAATGACTCTTTTCACAAAAAAAATCCTGACCATTGCCTGTTCCCAAGCTTTCGCCTTGCTGTTCAGTCCCTTTACTCACGCCAACGATTTGACCTTATGGTATGATAAGCCCGCCACCAACTGGAATGCAGCCCTGCCCATCGGCAACGGCCGTATGGGCGCCATGATTTTTGCCGGACCGGTGACCGATCGCANNGGGCCGGATCGCCCAACAACAATGCCAGTCCCTATGCCCTGGAGGCCTTGCCCGAAGTCAGACGCCTGGTGTTTGAAGGCAAGCACAAGGAAGCCCAGGACCTGGCTACGGCAAAAATCATGTCGCAGACCAATTACGGTATGCCCTATCAGAGCATGGGCGACCTCTATCTGAATTTCCCCACCCACGCCAAATACAGAAATTACAAACGCAGCCTGGATATCAGTACGGCTGTATCCAGCATGCAGTATGACGTAGCCGGTGTGACCTACAAACGCGAATACCTGGCCTCTTACACCGATTCCGTCATTATTATCCGCCTTACAGCCAGCAAGCCGGCCTCCATCTCCCTGAATGTCAATCTGACCACACCACACCAAAAATACGCCATATCCCAAGGACAGAATAAACTCATCCTTTCCGGGGTCACCGAAACCCATGAACGACAAAGCGGCAAGGTGCGTTTCAATACACAGGTCAAACCCCTGGTGACCGGAGGTAAACTCATGCTACAGGACGGTGTCTACGCCATCCGCAAAGCCGATGAGGTTATCCTGTACGTATCCATGGCTACCAACTTCACCGATTACAAGACACTGGGTGAGGACGAGGACGCCAAAGCAGACCGACTACTTACCAGGGCGTTCGGCAAGGATTATGCCGCCATGAAGGAAAGGCATACAGCCTTCTACCAACACTACTTCAACCGTGTCAGCCTCGATTTAGGGCGCACAGCCCAGGCTGACAAACCCACCGACCGACGGGTCAGGGAATTCGCCACCACTTTCGATCCGGCCCTGGCAGCGCTCTACTTTCAGTTCGGGCGTTACCTGCTCATCAGCTCTTCCTTGCCCGGTGGACAACCAGCCACCCTGCAAGGCATCTGGAACGAGCAAATATTGCCATCCTGGGATAGCAAATACACGGTCAACATCAACACCGAGATGAACTATTGGCCCTCCGAAAATTGCAACCTCACCGAACTCAACGAACCCTTGTTCAGGATGATCAGGGAGGTGTCGGAGACCGGCGCTGAATCAGCCCGTCTTATGTACGGCGCCAGAGGATGGGTGCTCCACCACAATACCGACATTTGGCGCGTCACAGGCGGCATTGACCGCGCCCAATCCGGCATGTGGCCCATGGGAGGTGTCTGGTTGAGCAAACACCTTTGGGATCATTACCTGTACACGGGCGACAAAGCCTTCCTGGCCCAGTATTTTCCCATCCTGCAAAATGCGGCCCGCTTCCTGGTCGATTACCTCGTCAAAGAGCCTGAAAACGGCTGGTTGGTGGTTTGCCCCAGCAACTCCCCTGAAAACAGCCCGGCCGGCAAAGGCGCCTCCACAGTGGCCGGCTGTACCATGGATAACCTGCTGACCTGGGATCTCTTCCATAGTGTCATCAAAGCCACCGATATCCTGCTGGCTGACCAAAAAAAACGTCGCCACCCCGACAGACTCTTTGCCGATACGCTCAAAGCCCTGTTGTCCCAACTGCCTCCCCTGCAGATTGGTCAGTACGGCCAGCTGCAGGAATGGATGCACGATTGGGACAATCCCGAGGACAAGCACCGCCATGTTTCTCATTTGTACGGCCTGCACCCCAGCAACCTGTTGTCGCCTTACCGTTCCCCCGAATTGGTGGCTGCAGCCAAAACCTCGCTTATTCACAGGGGTGATCCTTCCACCGGTTGGTCCATGGCCTGGAAAATCAACCTGTGGGCCAGGCTGCTCGATGGCGACCATGCCTACAAACTGTTAACTGATCAACTCAGCCTGGTAACCAACGAAGCCAAGAAAGGCGGCACGTACAGCAACCTGTTTGACGCTCATCCGCCCTTCCAGATTGACGGCAAC